>NZ_CAWMEB010000398.1:0-104426 GCF_963866145.1 Xenorhabdus sp. NBAII XenSa04 | reverse complement strand
AAACTATTGCCTGCTGGTTCAACGATACCATCGGCACAACACAATCAGCGAATTTCGGAGTTATCACGTTCACCTATGGGTTTCGGCTCGAATGTTTCGCTGTCTACGCTTCATCTCCTTTTATACCTGCTGATCTCCGAGGAAAAATAATTACTATTGTAAGAGGGTCTGGATTAACTGCACCTCAACAAGCAATAGCAGTACCTCTTATTAATGGTACAAGCGAACAGAAACTAACGGGTTTAGCTTGGATATGGTTAAAATTCAATTTTTCCAGTGATTCGACAACCATTGAAGTTGCAGATGGTAGCTATGCTAGTTTTACGCAATTATTTTATAAAATATAAGCAAAAGCCCTCTTTAAGAGGGCTTTTGCTTATCTTCTCTTTTACAAAAATAAAGAAGCCAATACTTTCAATATTTCTTTAACATCTAATTATTTTGCTAACTTCCTATTTCTCTTTAATCTTTTTTTCTTAAATTGAACTCCTGCCGTTTTTTTCTGATCTTTGCTATACATTTTTTACAACATACCATTTTCTGCTATTTAATAGCAATTAAATCACAGCCAACCAAAAATTATCATACCATTAAAAACCAATAATATTTATTATTTAAAAAAGTTTATTGTTAGTGGAATATAAAATTTAATCTATCGACATACCCTTTGCTATTTTACTGTTTAAGATATTTTTCTTACTAAGGAAAGAAATATGAAAAATAAACAAATAACGATTGATAAGGCAAAGGAATTTTTCTGCGATGGGATGACCATTATGGTGGGTGGATTTATGGGGGTGGGCACCCCTCCACGTTTAATGACAGCGCTATTAGAAACCGGTGTAAAAAATCTAACCCTTATTACCAATGATACAGCCTTTGTTGATACCGGTCTGGGGCCATTGATTGTTAATGGCCGAGTAAAAAAATTAATTGCATCCCATATCGGTGCCAATCCAGAAGCTGGCCGTCGCATGATCTCCGGTGAAATGGAAGTACAACTGGTGCCACAAGGTACGCTGGCAGAGCAGATCCGTTGCGCCGGTGCTGGTTTGGGTGGTTTTCTGACACCAACCGGCGTGGGCACCGTGGTGGAAGAAGGCAAAGAGAAAAAAGTCATCAATGGCCGGACATACCTTCTCGAATTGCCGCTGTATGCCGATCTGGCACTGATTCAGGCACACAAAGCAGACACTTTCGGCAACCTGACCTACCACCTCAGCGCACGTAATTTTAACCCACTTATTGCACTGGCCGCAGGTATCACGCTCGCTGAACCGGATGAAATCGTACCGGTTGGTTCACTCGATCCTGACTGCATTGTTACACCGGGTGCTATCATCGACCATCTCATTGTTCAATAAGGATAAAATTCCATGAACGCTAAAGAACTTATCGCCCGCCGCGTAGCCCTTGAATTGAATGATGGAGATATCGTTAATCTTGGTATCGGCCTACCAACTCAGGTAGTGAACTACCTGCCTGAAAGGGTACAGATCACCCTACAGTCTGAAAACGGCTTTCTCGGTCTGGGGCCTGTCACACAGCCGGATAAAGATCTGGTGAACGCTGGAGGACAACTTTGTGGTGTACTACCGGGCGCGTCTATGTTTGATAGTGCGTTCTCCTTTGCTCTGATCCGAGGTGGTCACGTTGATGCTAGTGTGCTAGGCGGATTACAGGTAGACCAGAATGCCAATCTGGCTAACTGGATGATTCCAGGCAAGATGGTGTCGGGCATGGGTGGCGCGATGGATTTGGTGACCGGCGCCCGTAGAGTGATCATTGCAATGGAACATTGTGCAAAAGATGGCTCAGCCAAAATTCTACGTCAATGCACTATGCCGCTGACAGCAGTGAATGCAGTAGATACGCTGGTTACTGAACTTGCGGTATTCCGTTTCGAAAACGGTCAGATGGTGCTATTTGAATACGCACCGGGTGTAAATATTGACACCATCAAGGCGAAAACCGAAGCCAAATTTATCGTTTCTCCACACGTGAAAGTGATGTCTCTTAATGTGACTGAGGATAGCGTATGATAGGCCGCATTTCTCGTGTAATGACACGGTTTGTGAGCCGCTATCTGCCAGATCCGCTGATTTTTGCAATGCTGCTCACCATGCTCACATTTATGCTCGCGCTGTCGTTGACATCCAGCACATCAATGGATCTGGTTAAAATGTGGGGAGACGGATTCTGGAACCTACTTGCTTTCGGGATGCAGATGGCGATGATTATCGTCACTGGTCACGCGCTGGCGAGCTCTGGTTCTGTTAAACGTATTCTGAGGCTATCAGCTTCACTGGCAAAAACACCCACACAGGGTGTGATGCTAGTAACCTTCTTCGGCTCCGTGGCTTGTGTCATTAACTGGGGATTCGGGTTAGTTGTAGGAGCTATGTTTGCCCGTGAGGTCGCCCGTAAAGTTCCCGGTTCTGATTACCCGCTTCTGATCGCCTGCGCCTACATCGGCTTCCTGACGTGGGGTGGTGGTTTTTCCGGCTCAATGCCGCTGTTGGCAGCAACGCCTGGCAATCCGGTTGAGCATATATCAGGTCTGATCCCTGTCAGCCAGACTATCTTTACCAGTTACAACATCTTTATCACTCTCTGTCTTATCGCCGTCATGCCGTTTGTTACCCGTATGATGATGCCGAAAAAAGAGGAAATTATGATTATCGACCCGGCTTTGCTGGAAGAAGAGCCGGATTTCCAGAAAAAACTGCCGAAAAACGCTCCTCTATCTGAACGCATGGAAGAAAGCCGTATTATCGCGTGGATCATCGGAATACTAGGATTCACCTACCTCGGTATATACTTTGCCAAGAACGGGTTCAACATTACCATTAACACCGTCAACATGATTTTCCTGCTGACCGGTTTATTACTGCATAAAACCCCAATGGCATATATGCGTGCAGTGAGGGCTGCGGCGAAAAGTACTGCGGGTATTCTGGTGCAGTTCCCCTTCTATGCAGGTATTCAACTGATGATGGAAAGTTCAGGGCTAGGCGGGCTTATCACGGAGTTCTTTATCAACGTCGCGAACAAAGACACTTTCCCAATTATGACCTTCTTCAGTTCCGCACTGATTAACCTTGCGGTGCCATCTGGTGGTGGTCACTGGGTTATTCAAGGGCCGTTCGTCATGTCTGCTGCTGAAGTGTTGGGCGCAGATTTAGGTAAATCAGTTATGGCTATCGCTTATGGTGAGCAGTGGATGAATATGGCACAGCCGTTTTGGGCATTACCGGCGCTGGCTATTGCAGGGCTTGGGGTACGCGATATTATGGGCTACTGCATCACGGCACTCTTTTTTTCCGCTCTGATATTTATTATCGGCCTCCTTCTATTTTAATGATAATAAGAATTAAGGATTTATTATGGAAAATATTGTGATTATCGGCGCTTAATGTGCCGTTATCGACAGTCGACCAATACATCAATAAATGAGAAACATCACCAGTCACAACAGAGTACAACCTTGAATTCAATTATAAATATAATCCAGTTATATCCACTTCATACAAAGACGCTTAGTCTCACCCGATTTTTTCAATTCAGTACCAAATTTTAATGAATCGTAACCTTCATACCAACTGATAATTTCATAGGGGACTGTACCAACTAAGCTACGTATACGTTTACCAAGGTTATATTTTTCATCACCGATTGTTATATGAAGCTCTTTATTTTTAAAGCAATTATCAATATCATTGTAATTTTCTTGACTATTATAAGTAAGAACAGAAAAGACAAGTTTCGGCGTAGTAAAGACATTTTGAAGCTCAGGATGTTCATTATTATCAAATTTAACATACTCATTCCATCCAAATATCATAACATAAGCAAATCCTGTGCTATTTTTTATTACATTGAAAGAACCATAATCTGGTACTGTTCCCTTTATTGGAACTTCCATCCTTGGTTTATTCAAGTATCCCCAAGAAATATTATCAACAAAACTATTTATCTTATACACTTTAATTCCTAAAGTAATATCAGCAACCAACATATAATCTGAAAAAGCAATTTTTTGAGCATTAATTTCTGACATAAATTCCTCACTTATGATTATTAAAATTTAAAGTAATTTCATCCTACCGTTAATCCAACAGATAATTTGACTTTACTGATATAAAAAGGCCGCGCGTCTGCGCGACCTAAAAGGTTTAAATTTAATTCAGTTTTTTTACCTGATAAAAATTATCTGTTATCCAGAACAAGGCCAGGCTCTGCGGCAATGTAACCCTGCAACATGCCTTCTTTATATATTCCCAAAATACACTCATAATACATTACACGCATAGTGCCCATAGGAGGCATCATGTTGACTCTGGTCATCAAATAGCAACTTTTCACTTTCTGCATATCCACATCCATTGGATTTCTTACGTCAACAACAGGCATGTATTTTGTGCTGGCAACCATTTTGTGTGGCTCCAGCATTTGAACCATGTCACCCTGCATGACTTTCATCATCGGATCCATTTTCATCATGGAGTCCATTTTCATCATAGAATCCATCTTCATCATGGAGTCCATCTTCATCATGGAGTCCATTTTCATCATCGGATCCATCTTCATCATAGCAACAGAATAGTCAGGATTATTATTTAATGTTATTAAATTCATGCGAATGACATCTCCCACATCGCATTTAACCATTAAATTACCTGAGCTATCAACAGAAGTCATTGTTTCATCTTCATGGATGTAAGTAACATATTTTTTGAAAACATCCGCAGACCACATTGAAACTGGACTATTAATATCTTTGCTAAGTTTACCAAAATCATTCATAATATCTTCGGTTCTTACACCCATTAATACATCAATCATTTTAGACATTATAGTACCCTCATTTGTTTATGGTATTAGTATGTTTTGCTACGCGACCAACATAGCACTGGGTCTGCGTTTTATTTATAAGCTTCTTACAGAACATATCATAACAAAATAATATAAAAGCCAAGTCTCAAAAAGTGTCCTTATAAAGAATTTTTTTATCACAATAAAGAAATGTTAAATTGTATTTTATATAGATTAATCACCAATAATATGCTGCTTAACTGCTAAACATAATAATTTACTTTACATGTTATAATGATGATTATTTATCAAAACATTTCAAAATAATCATGGTTATAAATTTTTAATTAATTTGTCATCATTAACTCGTTGACATTCCGGATTTAAAAAAAACAGATAAAAATAAATTCATCATAAAAATGATAACATAACCTCATTGATAGTTTTTTCGTAAAATAAAACAGAATAATTTTTCTCTTACCCGTTTCCTTTTAATATCTGACCGTCGAAGTTACATAGATATACAATTCTATTCGATGTATAATTACTGATTATCATTCCACCAGCTAAATTAAGCTAAATCTGGAGAAAATATGTTTGGTAAAAGTATCGTGATCAAAAATTATGTCAGCGCTTATCCAAATCCAATTCGCTTACAAGCTGGCGATGTTGTTGTAATCAGTCACAGTGATATAGAGTATCCTTACTGGGTTTGGGCGACAGATACATCAGAAATAAGTGGTTGGGTTCCGCAACAAATCCTCTGTTTCATCCAAACTAATCAAGCGATCTGTACAGAAAACTACATCGCTCACGAATTAACTGTACAAATCGGCGAATGTCTATATTTGGAAAAGTTATTAAACGGTTGGTTTCTGGCACATAAAAGATGTGGTGAAACAGGCTGGATACCGCAAGGTTGCGTGGAATTTTAAAAGAGTATTACTTCCCTATTCCGGTGGAAATTTCAACTTACAGTCATCTTTCTAACCGTAAATTAACAAGTAAATTAAGTAATTAGTAGAAAGATGAGGGTCTTTTCAGTTAATTTTTCCCCTGCGTCTGTTTCAGTCTCCGCCATAATGTTGTACGGCTAATCCCCAAATACTCTGCTGCTGCCTGACGGTTGCCTGAAAAACGTGCCACGACGTCATGTACTGAAATATCATGCTCTGACAACAATGTTTCCTTAAAGGGGAAAGCGGCTATCTGCGTTTGCAGGTTATTGTTTGTTGGACCAATATCAACCTGACGTTCAGGCGAAAGTGACAGTATTAATGCAGGAGTCAATACCTGCTCAGGATTAGCACTTATGTAGAGAACGATTCTCTCCATCAGGTTACGCAATTCCCTCACATTTCCCGGCCAATGATAAGATTGCAATATCTCATCGCAATGAGAAAGTTCATGTACTCTTGAAGCAGAAACAGGTAAATTGAGTGTCGCAAATGCCCGCCGTAAATATTCCAGCGCCAGCATACTTATATCATTTCCCCGCTCCCGTAATGCTGGAAGATTAATCCGCAATACGTTTAAGCGATAAAATAGATCGACACGAAAACGCCCTTCGCGTACCCATTGATCCAAATCACAGTGCGTTGCACAAATGATGCGGACATCAACCGAAATTGGACGATATCCCCCAACTCTGACGACAGATTTCTCTTCCAATACCCTTAATAAACGTGTTTGTAATGGCAATGGCATTTCACCAATTTCATCCAGAAATAAAGTTCCTCTGTGCGCAATCTCAAATAATCCTGCACGCCCACCCCGTCTGGAGCCGGTAAATGCACCTTCTTCGTAGCCAAACAATTCAGCCTCTAATAATGACTCAGCAATCGCCCCACAGTTGACGGCAACAAATGGCCGTGGATGCTTTCCCTTTAACTGACCATAACGCAAGGTATATTCATGATGAATAGCTTGTGCAACTAACTCCTTACCTGTACCACTTTCTCCCTGAATCAATACGGTAGCCGTTGAACGGGCA
Source organism: Xenorhabdus sp. NBAII XenSa04 (assembly GCF_963866145.1). Taxonomy (NCBI): domain Bacteria; kingdom Pseudomonadati; phylum Pseudomonadota; class Gammaproteobacteria; order Enterobacterales; family Morganellaceae; genus Xenorhabdus; species Xenorhabdus sp. NBAII XenSa04. The sequence goes on along the minus strand of NZ_CAWMEB010000398.1, from coordinate 97,618 downwards.
TATAGCATAATTGTGCTGCGTACACGCTCTATTGCAGGGGAATTTCCCCGAATGTCATTGATAGTATGTTTGATCCGCAGTTTATCTTTAGTAGGATAAGGTGAAATCACGGCTTGATTAAGTTTGGCCATTTTAGCCATATCTAAAGCATCATGAAATGCCTGCCGGATAGAAGCAGCAGAATAGACAAATACACCCACCAGCTCAGCTTCATAAGCCAGATCGGTGATCAATCCGGCACCTACAATCACTTTAATTCCAATCGCTTTCAAGGCATTAACCTGTGCTCTGGCATCTTCTTCTGTCGCATAACTACGTTGTTCAATGCGCAGATTAAAACGTTGCTGAAATTCCTCCAAAGCAGGCAAGGTACTCTGATAAGTGATCACCCCAATGCGGGAGCTAATTTGTCGGGCACGAGCCAGTGCCTGCATAAAATCAAACCCACTGGCTTTGGCTATGATCACCGGCACTGATAAGCGGCTTTTTAGGTATGAGCCATTAGAGCCGGCACAAATCACGGCATCACAATGTTCATTTTCCAGACGTTTGCGAATATGTTGCACCGCTTGTTCAAAACCAAGATGGATTGGTGTGATATCAGCCTGATGATTAAACTCTGGTGTGATATCTCGAAAAAGATCAAAAAGGCGGGAGATGGAAACTGTCCAGATAACCGGCTTACTACTATCACGTTCTTCGATTTGTATCGGTATCATATCTTTCCCCTTCTGCGTTTTCTGCCCGTCCTTTCTTTACGATGTTTCATTTCCCCATAATGAAACAAAATTGAAACATCATCAGGTTCATTTTAAAACAAGTATATACTATACCTCATAGAAACTCAGAAACCACAACATAGGAAATACCAATTAATATATTGATTGTAAATATAAAATAAAAACCCACTCATTATCTGTCTCAATTACCCCCCCATTTTTACTTTTTGGCACAAACTTTGCTTTGCTAACAATTTAATACAAATTAGTTTCATTTTTATAATAATGGGGTTATACATGGGATTTTATTCTGCTGGTTTGACTTTTCGTCAGGCAATAAAAGAAGAATCTCCGTTACAGGTGGTAGGAACCATCAATGCGAATCATGCATTGCTGGCAAAACGAGCAGGCTATAAAGCTATCTACCTTTCCGGTGGCGGCGTATCAGCCGGTTCATTAGGTCTGCCGGATCTTGGCATCTCAACACTGGATGATGTGCTGACCGATACCCGGCGCATCACCGATGTATGTGATTTACCACTGCTGGTAGATGCAGATATCGGATTTGGCTCATCAGCATTCAATGTTGCCCGTACAGTTCGGTCTATTATTAAAGCAGGCGCTGCCGGACTACATATTGAAGATCAGGTCGGTGCAAAACGTTGTGGTCATCGGCCAAACAAAGAAATTGTCTCAAAAAATGAGATGGTAGACCGTATCAAAGCCGCCGTTGACGCCCGTAGCGACGAACATTTTGTCATTATGGCTCGTACCGATGCATTGGCAGTAGAAGGATTGAGTGCTGCCCTTGATAGAGCCGAAGCCTATATTGAAGCAGGAGCAGATATGCTGTTTCCGGAAGCAATGACTGAGCTACAAATGTATAAAACGTTTGCTGCAATAACTCAGGTTCCAGTACTGGCAAACATTACTGAATTCGGCGCCACTCCACTCTTTACTCTCGAAGAGTTAAGAAGCGTGGATGTCTCTATCGCCCTCTATCCCCTGTCAGCTTTTCGCGCCATGAACAAGGCCGCAGAACAGGTCTATACCACACTCCGTCGTGATGGCACTCAAAAAAATGTGCTCGGTATGATGCAAACCCGTAATGAACTGTATGAAAGCATCAACTATTACGATTTTGAACAGAAACTGGATGCCCTGTTTTCCCAGAAAAATAACAGAGGTGATACACATGAATGAACAAAATACAAAGATTGAAGCTACCCCATTTAAACCGAAAAAATCTGTTGCCTTATCGGGTATTACTGCGGGTAATACCGCACTTTGTACTGTTGGAAAAAATGGTAAGGAGTTACATTACCGGGGTTATGATATTTTCGATTTAGCAGCCCATTGTGAATTTGAAGAAGTTGCCTACCTGTTAATCCATGAAAAACTCCCTTCCCGTGCGGAGTTGGCCGCTTATAAAACCAAACTGAAAGCATTGCGCGGTTTGCCAAGCAGTGTTAAGGCTGCGCTGGAAGCCCTGCCCGCAGTCGCCCATCCAATGGATGTCATGCGTACGGGTGTCTCCGTTCTTGGTTGCACTCTACCGGAAAAAGAAGATCATAATCTCCCAGGTGCCCGTGATATTGCTGATCGTTTACTTGCTTCCCTCAGCTCCATACTGCTTTATTGGTATCACTATAGTTATAACGGACGCCGTATTGATGTTGAAACTGATGATGATTCTATCGGCGGCCATTTCCTTCATCTTTTGCATGGCAAAAAATCCCCCCCATCTTGGGAAAAGGCGATGCATACTTCTCTGATCTTGTATGCAGAACATGAATTCAATGCTTCTACTTTTACCAGCCGCGTGATTGCCGGTACAGCCTCAGATATGTACTCCGCCATTATTGGAGGCATCGGTGCCCTGCGAGGGCCAAAACATGGCGGTGCCAATGAAGTTTCATTCGAAATTCAGCAGCGTTATGACACACCAGATGAAGCAGAAGCCGATATTCTCAAGCGATTAGAAAAAAAGGAAGTGATCATTGGCTTTGGACATCCGGTTTATACCGTTTCTGATCCACGCCATAAAGTGATTAAAGATATAGCCCTGACCCTGTCCAAAGAAACAGGCACACTTCAAATGTTTAATATTGCGGATAGAATTGAATCTGTGATGTGGGATAAGAAAAAAATGTTCCCAAACCTTGACTGGTTTGCAGCCGTATCGTATCACATGATGAGCGTTCCCACCGCTATGTTTACTCCACTGTTTGTTATTGCCCGTACTTCCGGTTGGGCTGCACACATTATTGAGCAGCGTGTTGATAACAAAATTATTCGCCCTTCTGCCAATTATACCGGCCCGGAAAATTTGTTCTTTGTTCCAATTGAACAGCGCTGACACTGACTGATAATTACCTTTTAAATAGTACTAATTCATACCTTACATGCAATTTTTCGAAAAGGATTGATTATGTCTACCTCTATTCCTGCTTCTACACTAACTCCCGTTGTTAATGATCGTCCCGAATATGATCAGGTGATTGTAGATATCGTGGATTATGTCATGGATTACACCATCGTCTCCCCTATTGCCTATGTCACAGCCCAACACACATTTTTAGATGCATTAGGCTGTGGGTTAGAGGCATTGGAGTATCCCGCCTGTACCAAATTATTGGGGCCGATTGTGCCGGGTACAGTTGTCCCCAATGGTGCACGAGTGCCGGGTACTCAGTTCGAGCTTGATCCGGTACAGGCTGCGTTCAATATAGGTACTCTTATCCGCTGGCTGGATTTCAACGATACCTGGCTGGCTGCTGAATGGGGACATCCGTCTGACAATATCGGCGGAATACTTGCTGTCGCTGACTGGCAGTCAAGAAATGCTGTAGCCCGTGGGGAACAACCACTCACTATGTGGGATGTATTTTCCGCCATGATTAAGGCATACGAGATCCAGGGTTGCTTAGCACTGGAAAATGCTTTCAATAAAGTCGGGCTGGATCATGTCGTTCTGGTCAAAATTGCTTCAACCGCAGTGATTGCTCAAATGTTAGGGCTGGATCGTGAACAGATATTAAGTGCCGTTTCACTCGCTTGGGTAGACGGTCAATCCTTAAGAACTTATCGTCATGCTCCCAATACAGGTTCCCGCAAATCCTGGGCAGCGGGAGACGCGACTTCCCGTGCTGTGCGTCTGGCCCTGATGGCACAAAAAGGTGAAATGGGTTATCCCTCTGTATTAACAGCTAAAACCTGGGGATTTTATGATGTCTTGTTCAACAGCGAGCCATTTCAATTTCAACGCCCCTATGGCAGCTATGTGATGGAAAATATACTGTTCAAGGTTTCTTTCCCCGCTGAGTTTCATGCACAAACTGCGGTTGAAGCCGCCATGCAGTTGCATAATCAGTTGAAAAAATTCGGTAAAAATATCGAAGATATCGCCAAAATCACTATCCGTACTCATCAGGCTTGTATCCGTATTATCGATAAACAAGGCCCGTTACATAATCCGGCCGACAGAGATCACTGCATTCAGTATATGGTTGCGATTCCATTGCTGTTTGGTCGTCTCACCGCTACGGATTATGAAGATGATGTCGCTAAAGATCCGCGTATTGATGCCTTACGGGGAAAAATAGTCTGTGTTGAAGATCCTGATTTTACGAAAGATTATCATGACCCGGAAAAACGCTCGATTGCCAATGCCCTGACTATCTCCTTCAACGATAACAGCCAGTTTGATGAAGTCATAATCGAGTTTCCAATTGGGCACAGACGACGGCGTGCCGATGGTATCCCCACTCTGCTGGAAAAATTTAAAACCAATCTGGCCCGACGCTTCTCAGCAAAGCAACAACAAAAAATACTGTCAGCATCCCTTGAACTGAACGATATCAAAGACACCCCGGTAAACGAATATCTTGATTTGTACGTTGTTTAATCTGCCTATTTTCAGCGGTTCTTATTTCAGGAACCGCTATCCTTACGTTATGTTAGGAAAATACTGCGTTAGGAGAAATTATGTCATTCAAAGATTTTTACCAACGTTCGATTAATGAACCCAACGCCTTCTGGGTAGAACAAGCCAAACGAATTCATTGGCAGCACCCTTTTGCACAAGTTCTGGATCACAGTAATCCGCCTTTTGCCCGCTGGTTTTGCGGTGGAAAGACCAACTTATGTTACAACGCATTGGATCGCTGGTTGGAAAGACAACCTGATGCTAAGGCACTGATTGCGATTTCAACAGAAACGAATACTGAACAAGTCTTCACTTACCAGGAGTTATATCAGGAAGTTAACCGGGCCTCCGCTATCATGCTTTCTCTCGGTGTCAAAAAAGGCGATCGTGTTGTGATATATATGCCGATGGTGGCAGAAGCCTTATTTATCTTACTTGCCTGCGCCCGTATCGGTGCTATCCACTCTGTGGTTTTTGGCGGTTTTGCTGCCCATAGCCTCGCTACCCGATTAGATAATGCTGAGCCAGTACTAGTCGTTTCTGCTGATGCAGGCTCTCGTGGAGGAAAAATCATTCCCTACAAGCCATTGCTGGATGAAGCCATTGAATTAGCAGTACACACACCACGTCATGTATTGATGGTCAACCGTGGCCTGGCAGAGATAAATTGGGTCAGAAACCGGGATGTGGATTTTGCCACCTTGCGACAATCCTATCTGGATGCAAAGGTTCCGGTAACATGGCTGGAATCCAATGAAGTTTCTTGTGTTCTCTATACATCAGGAACAACAGGAACACCCAAAGGTGTACAACGTGACGTTGGTGGTTATGCAGTAGCACTGGCAACATCAATGGAGATTATTTTTGGCGGTAAAGCTGGCGGTGTATTCTTTTGTACATCAGACATCGGTTGGATCGTCGGGCATTCCTATATTGTGTACGCTCCGCTGATCGCGGGTATGGCAACTATTATGTATGAAGGTTTGCCCATCCGGCCAGATGCCAGTATTTGGTGGCAAATTGTGGAAAAATATCGGGTCAACAGGATGTTTTCCGCACCAACGGCCATTCGAGTTCTGAAGAAATATCCTACAGATAATCTCTCTCAATACGATATTTCTTCTCTTGAAACACTCTATCTGGCAGGTGAACCACTTGATGAGCATACTGCACGTTGGGTGACTGAAACCATTAACGTACCTGTGATTGACAATTACTGGCAAACAGAAACGGGCTGGCCAATTATGGCGATAGCACGAGCACTGGATGATAGACCAAGTCGTTTTGGCAGTACGGGATTCCCGATGTATGGTTTTAACGTCAAATTGATTAATGAACTGACCGGACAGGAGTGTGATGACAACGAAAAAGGCATGTTGGTCGTCAAAGGCCCTTTGCCTCCCGGATGTATCCAAACTATTTATGGTGATAATAACCGTTTTGTGAATACTTACTGGAAGCATTTTGATCAGCAAGTTTACTCCACTTTCGATTGGGGGATCCGTGATCGTGATGGTTACTACTTTATTTTGGGACGTTCAGATGACGTGATTAATGTTTCGGGGCATCGTCTGGGCACCCGGGAAATCGAAGAGTGTATCGCCAGCCATGAAGATGTTGCTGAAGTCGCGGTTATCGGTATCAAAGATGATGTAAAAGGACAGGCCGCAGTTTCCTTTGTCGTCCTCAAAGAAGGACGTGAAATTCAGAGTGCGGACCATTTTGCCACTTTGGAAAAATCACTGATGAGTCTGGTCGATAAGAAAATTGGCAGTGTTGGACGTCCGGCACGTATCTATTTTGTCACGCAATTGCCAAAAACACGTTCTGGGAAAATGTTACGCCGTACCATGCAGGCCATTTGTGAAGGTCGTGAACCCAGTGATATTGCTTTAATTGAAAATCCTGCTTCATTGGACGTAATACGAGATGCGGTATCTCATTAAAAATGAGATTAATAAAAGTGAAATTCATTCCAATAACCAACTTATTTTGTGGCAGGAAGCGAGATATTTACCTCTTTTCTGTCACAAATAATAAGGCTGATATTTTTTAGTTAAAACACTATAAGAGATAAAAATCCCCCATAATAAATATACACGATATTTTCAAAATCACTTCCTTTGTTGGTTACTTTCATTTATCTCTTTCATAAAAATCGATATTCATTGAATATATCATATATATTATGATATATTTTATGAATTTTAAAACTAAATATGTAGAACAGCATGAGTAAAATCATTATCAATGGCATTTCAGATAAAAATTTCATAGAAAAATATGCTTACGATTTTCAATATATAATAAATAGAAAAACAGATCTCGACAGCCTCTCAGAAAGATATTATCGTAAAGGAAAATCTTGTTGGGTCATGCAAACTTTAATTAACCTTAATTATTATTATGGAGATTGTCTAGACATTAGATTAACCAATAAAGCCCAAGATAATGCCATTAATATATTACACTATGATAACTTTAGTTCTAAGACTAAACCATGGAGAGGAAATACTATAGTTTGCCAGGCTGATCGTCCATCCGTTCACGGTGCTGATTATGTGATTGTGCAAAATCCCCTACAGGCTAAGAATGGAAAAATTTTCATCCCTCATTGGCCTCAGCCAGGATTAAAACCAAGGGCAAAAAATAATGGTGAAATAAAAACTATTGGTTTTTTTGGACATGAAGATGCATTACCCGATTTCTTTTCAGACAAAACATTAGAAAATGAGCTAAATTCAAGGGAAATTACTTTTATAAAATCGAACAAAGATTGGACTGATTATAGCAATATAGATATTGCTATAAGTTTTAGACGCGATTATACAAATATCATAAGAAAACCAGCCAGTAAACTCATCAATGCATGGAATGCAGGTTGCCCTGTTATTTGCGATGATGAACCCTCAATGAGAGCAATAAGGTTAAGTGAGTTAGATTATTTGATAGCAAAAACTCCAACAGAATTTATAGATGCAGTGGATAAATTAAGAAATCAGTCAAATTTATATTTATCGATGGTATCAAATGGAAAAAAAAGATTTGAAGAATATAACCGAGAATCTACTGCTCAAAAATGGTTTCGTTTAATACAAGAAGTTTATAACAACAATCAAAATTCCAAAAAAGCTTCTCGATTCATTAAGTTTTACTTTCACAAATTAATATCACGTTAAAACAAATAAATCAGAATAGGCTATTTGAAACTTTAACGATAAAAATGAATAAAAAAAGAGGGTTACCATATAACCATAGTTGAGGTTACCTTTATTCTTCTCATTTTAGCTTTTGTTTAATCGATGTTTAGCAGCACAGTATTACTATGCTCTTGTACTACATTTTCCCAGCTACTTTTACCCATTCCTGCTCCGTGCCAATGCGGAGCTTTTTTTTGATTCGCATCACGTTTAAGCCTGTCATCCTGGCATGCAAGCGCGGATCATTGATATGGCGATGAATAACGTCGGTGTCAGAGATACCGCTCGCGTCCTGAAGGTCGGCATTAACACGGTCATTCGCACACTAAAAACCTCACTCCCAGACAGATAACCACACTGCCTCTGGCAGGAAGTGATATCCAGATTATCTGTGAACTAGACGAGCAGTGGTCATTTGTCGGTCACAAGAAAAACCCACGCTGGCTCTGAATAGGAACATTCATTGAACGTGAATACTACTTTCTCTAAACGATCTAACCATTGGGTTCATGACCTTTTAAAGTTAATTTAAATTGAACTAATGATAAATTACTTAGTTATTAGTTGAAACATATTACTCACAAATAAATTAGCATTAACCTATAACTAATAAATATATAATGAAATGCAAATACCATTTGCAAAATTAATTCACCACCATAAAAGATTGAGAAATATGTGATAACGCTTAAATTATTTCACAATTAAAACTAACAACAATTTAAAGAAAATTTAACAGCATATGCGCCAACATATTTGTCAGAAATTCCATACAATAATGATGGAAAAAAATTAATATCAAAACTACATCGCGTAATTTTATCTGTTTTACTTTCTTCTCCATTGTCATTAGAGATAACACTAAAACAAAATATATAGAGATAATGCTGTTTCATTCGCTACAGTTGTCTCTAAAAGAGTCCTGATAAACTGGCTCAGGCTACAGAGATTTAATTAAAATCAAATCACTCATGCCTATAATATAATCAAAATTAAGTCACTTAGCAGTGCTTGACACCATAAAATTGCTATGTTATCTATATATCCATCAGTCACATAAACACATGTTTTTTATATTAAGTCATAATCATAAAAAAATGATTATCTAGTTACTTATTATTAAAATATTAGCACCTCAATTATCCGAGGTGTTTGTAAGGATATTATAGAGAGAAAATAAACTTGATAATTTAATTAAAGCAGTCAAAAAACCGTAACAGCGGAAATCAACGCTGCAATTTATATTAGTCTTTATTTCAATAAACGCCAACATAATGGGAAAGTACAATGGTTGAAAATACAATGGTTATAAAATCCATAACAACTTCGAGTGTAATACAATTAACGCCTGATGCTAGAGGTGAAGGTTATCCATCCGCTGAAAAACAAATAGCGGGAGATATAATACGTATACTAAACTTTAAGCAAACAGATGAAGGTCATACAGCAGCGTATGGAATTGAATATCGAGCTAAAAAAGTAATATTAGCTTACGCTTTAGCGGTAAGTGGTATTCATAATGTCTCTCAACTTCCAGATGACTATTATAAGAATAAGGATACCGCGGATAGCATTTATCAAGAATACATGTCTAATCTTTCATCTGCACTATTGGGTGAGAATGGTGATCAAATTTCTAAAGATATGGCAAATGGATTTCTCCAGAACGAACTGGATTTTGAAGGTGAATATCCTGAAAATACCTGGGATGTTCCTGGTCTTGAAAATAAGCCATTGAAAGATTATTTAGATGAAGATAAATTATTAGCGCTCTATTTCTTTGCTTCACAAGAAATCCCTCTGGAGGAAAATCAACAATCAAACGCGGCAAGATTTTTTAAATTAATTGATTTTTTATTTATCTTATCTGCTGCGACATCACTAGGAAAAAGGATTTTTTCAAGAAGTTTTTACAACGGACTAGAAACTAAATCATTAGAGAATTATATTGGGAGAAAAAAACTTTCTCAGCCTTTCTTTCGACCACCTCAGAAGCTACCTGATGGCAGAATAGGTTATCTGGCCGGTCCAACAAAAGGGCCTAAATTGGGTCCAGTAGCGTCGTCCACAACAGCACCGTCTAAATGGAAAGTTAGTTTGCAAAAACTTAGAGATAACAAATCCAAAAATGGATTTGCTAATATGGACGATGCTGCAAAGCAAAAATATAGCTCATTTATAAAAGAGGTACAAAAGGGTAATGATCCAATCACAGCAGCAAAAAATATTGGTACAGAAAGCGGCAGTAACTTCGAAAATTTGCAAGGTAGAAATTTATCTAGTATAAGGCTAAGCCAAAAACACAGGGTAACATTCATCAAAAATGATGATGCCAAAATAATCGAGATTCAAAGTGTTGGTACTCATTATAAAAATTTGTAGCCTGATTTATAGATGGTGATAAGAGAATACCTTTCATCAAAGGTGACCGTCCAGGCGGTCACCGAATTCGCTAATAAAACAGCTTATTGCCATTCGCCAGTTCAGTAGTGATATATCTATTTCTTAGCCACAACAGATTCTCCACTCAGGAATAAGTCTGTCAGATTTTCATGATCTTTCTGCCTTTTCTTTCCACAATTCTGTACTACGCATAATCTGGCTAAAACTACGCCAATCTTTAACCGACATACTATCCGATGCCACCCATAATCGAATATTAGGCCGATGGCGAAAACTTTCCGCTTGCTCAAAGGCACGTAAGGTGAGCATTATCCCATAACGGCTAAGCCACGGTGGTTGAGTCATTTTCCATCTTTCTTTTTGCCAGTATACCTTATTGCCACAAAACAGTATTAGTTTCCCCTGATACTGCATGATATTTCTCTGGCTCCTTATCCAACTCGCTACGATGGAGATAATGATCAACGGCAGAAGCCAGACATAAAAACTATTGGCAAACCACGGTGTTAATAGAGCAACCAGAAGAATAATTCCATGCACGCCAGAGGAAAACAGGCGGGTTCGGAGAGATACTCTCAGTTCACTGTGCCACAGGACCACGAGCTTGGTTTCTGCGTTGAATCAATTGCACCATGTTGAAAAGCGCCTCATCTTCCGGGCGGCCATGATTCATCAGCCAATTGAAAAGATCAGGATCTGAACATTCCAGCAAACGAACAAAAATGCGTTTTTCATTATCATTTAACGAGTCATATTCATATTCAAAAAATGGCATAATAGAAATATCCAGTTCACGCATCCCACGACGACATGCCCAGTGAATACGCGCTTTATTGTCAATATCCATGTTTAAAAAGCCTCTTGATTATTTTCATTCGTGCCATAGGGACGGCAATACCTATCATTGTAAAAACTTGTTACAGTAAGAACCTGTAATTATCAATGATTCTGGGCTGTTTTTCATCATTGGCAACGATTGAGCTGTTGGTAACTTTATAATATGCGAAAAGTATCGCAATAAAAGGTATCACACCAATCTGCCAATAAACCTTCAACCAGCAAATAACAAAAATAACTCCTTTGCATTGAGCTTCATCTCTTTTACCATTAACGTTATTTCTCAGATAGTTTATGGCAGGAGCTGTTATGGCTTACCAAATTCCGTTTTCTGCACAATCTCCATTATCTTCCACAACACTTCCACTGACATTAATTTCCCTTGATGATTGGGCAATGGCCACCGCAACCGGGACTGATACAGAAAAATATCTGCAAGGTCAGGTGACCGCAGATATTAACTCCCTGGCTGCAAATCAACATGTACTATGTGCTCATTGTGATGCTAAAGGAAAGATGTGGAGCAATCTGCGGCTGTTTCATCGTGGAGAAGGTTTTGCCTATATTGAACGCCGCTCAGTATTGGATACGCAACTGGCTGAATTGAAAAAGTATGCTGTATTCTCCAAAGTGTCCTTTATCAAAGACGAAAAAAATATCTTGCTTGGTATCGCCGGAGTGGGAAGCCGGGAAGCACTGGCAACACTTTTTCCCATTTTACCTGATGCAGAAGCAACCGTTATCCAACATGAAACAACAACTATTCTTCATTTCTCTCTCCCTACAGAACGTTTTCTTTTAGTTACAGATAACACGACTGCAACCAAATTAGCCGAAGTGTTAGTTGAAAAATTTCAGGCACAATTGAACGATAGCCAGCAGTGGCTGGCGTTGGAGATTGAAGCAGGATTCCCCGTAATTGATGAAGCAAGCAGCGCACAATTTATTCCACAGGCTACTAATCTTCAGGCCATCAAAGACAGTATCAGTTTCAAAAAAGGCTGCTATGCCGGTCAGGAAATAGTAGCACGTGCTAAATATCGTGGTGCTAATAAGCGGGCAATGTATTGGCTGGCAGGTAGCGCTTCTTCTCTTCCTGTGGCAGGTGATGAACTGGAATGGCAGTTAGGCGATAAATGGCGTCGGACTGGCTCAGTTCTCGCTGCGGTCAAATTGGCTGATGACTCCGTTTGGGTACAGATCGTTATGAGCAATGATATGGAAACAGATAATGTATTCCGTATTCGCAACGATGAAGGGCATTCTCTCTCTATTCAGGCACTACCTTATTCATTGGAAGAAAAATAATATTTGAGGTTTAGTTTCTTATGTCATCGACTGTATCTCCTGTTAATTTCGGCCCGTTTACCGATGTTATCTCCTTTATCATGGAGCTGGATAAATTAAAATATGTTCACCGTAAAACGAAAATTCTGAACAATCAGCGCAATGAAAATTCTGCGGAACATAGCTGGCACTTTGCTCTTGCAGTTATCAGTTTTGCTCCTTATGCCGGAGAGGTAAACATCAGCCGTGTTATACAGATGGCATTGATTCACGATATTGTGGAAATCGATGCCGGGGATGTTATCGCGTTTGATTTAGCTGCTCGTGAAGCTATTCATGAACAAGAAGTGCAAGCTGCCAAACGTATTTTCGGCTTGTTGCCAGAAACGCAGAGAGATTATTTTCTCGCCCTTTGGTACGAGTATGAAGACGGAGAAACACCTGAAGCACGTTTTGCCAAAATGCTCGACAGGGTTATGCCAGTATTTATGAACTTGCATAATAATGGGCAGAGTTGGGTAGAAAATGGTATTCGTTTTGAACAAGTCTTTAACTTGCTCCAGTTTATTTCTGAAAGTTACCCTGAATTTTGGAAATATTTGCTACCACAACTGGAAGCAGCAAGAGAAAAAGGTTGGTTAAAAGTGTAATTTTCTATTTCCAATTAAAAGCGTTCAGTTTATCGTCACGACTTAAAAACCGTCGTGACGATTATATCAATCAATTTAACTTCATATATTGGTTAGCCAATTTATCGAGAAAAACAAATAAATTATTATTCATCTCACTATAATCATGGGAACGTAATATTTCCGGTGTTTGAACAAAAGTATACTTATCCGCTTTACTAAGGTCTTTTTCTGAATTTTGGATAAGCAATTCAACTACCTCTGTAGTCAGTTCCATATGACACTGGAAAGCATAAACCAAACTTTGGTATTCAATAATCTGTCTGGGGCAACCTTCACTATAAGCAATAATTTTTGCATCCTGAGTCAAACCCGGCATATCGTTATGCCAATGCCCAACTTCAAGAAGTTCACCGAAATGAGTAAATTTATCATTTTTTAAACCCTCAGCAGTAAGCATAATTGGATACTTTCCTATTTCTTTCTCAGGACTATGCTCAAAAGCAGCCCCTAATGCTTCTCCAATTAACTGTGCACCAAGACAGACACCCATAACGACCTTATCTGATGCAATCGCTTTTACAATAAGTTGCTTTTCCGCTGCTGCATCAAAATGCGCACAGTCAGTCGTTGTGGTTGCAGGGCTTTGAGGCCCTCCCATTACTATCAGAAAATCAATACCCTCAACTGAATCTGGTAATTTATCGCCGAGATAAACCCGTGAAAATGTAGTCTGATATCCTCTTGCGTTAGCCCAATCTTCATATGCCCCAGGTGCTTCAAAATATTCATGTACCACAAAATGGATTCTTATCACTTTATCACCTTAGAAAAGGATTGAATTATTCCAACGGATGCCTCTAGCTGATATAAAAAAGCAGTGTGAGATGGCTCTCAACACTGCTTTTATTTCATTTTATTCTAAATCAATTCACAACACCATGATCCATGCTTAACGATAATCTTCAATTGGTGCACAAGAGCAATGCAAGTTACGATCCCCATACACATCATCAAGGCGTTTCACCGTCGGCCAATATTTATTTGCTTTTGTCTCTGCTGTCGGGAAAATGGCAATTTCACGGCTGTACGCATGGTCCCAGTCAGCAATCAGCTCAGCCTGAATATGTGGTGCATTCACCAGCGGGTTATCTTCCAGTAACCAATCACCTTCCGCCACTTTTCTGATTTCGCCGCGGATTGCCAGCATCGCATCAATAAAACGATCAATTTCAATCTTACTTTCTGATTCTGTTGGCTCAACCATCAGAGTTCCAGCGACAGGGAATGACATAGTTGGCGCATGGAAGCCATAGTCAATCAAACGTTTAGCAATATCCATTTCACTGATGCCGAATTCTTCTTTCAGTGGGCGAATATCCAAAATACATTCATGGGCAACGTAACCACCACGGCCGGTATAAAGGATTTCATAAGCACCTTTCAGACGAGCAGCAATGTAGTTTGCATTCAGGATCGCAGCCTGACTGGCTTGTTTCAACCCTTTTGCCCCCATCATGCGGATGTACATCCAGCTAATCGGCAGAATAGATGCACTGCCAAATGGGGCGGCTGATACGGCACCCGATGTGGTTAATGATCCCATTTCCACCACGGAATGCCCCGGAAGGAAAGGAGCAAGATGTTTTTTCACACCAATCGGTCCCATACCCGGACCACCACCACCATGCGGAATACAGAAGGTTTTATGCAGATTCAGGTGTGAAACGTCAGCACCAATAAAGCCCGGAGTTGTGATCCCAACCTGAGCATTCATATTTGCACCATCAAGATAAACCTGCCCACCATTTTGATGAATAATGTCGCAAATCTGGCGGATAGTTTCTTCATATACACCATGGGTTGATGGATAGGTAACCATGATACAAGCCAGTTCATCACGGTGTTTTTCCGCTTTTTCACACAGGTCCGCCAGATCGATATTGCCTTCTTTATCACAATTCACCACAATCACAGTCATGCCTGCCATATGTGCAGAAGCAGGGTTTGTGCCGTGGGCTGAGCTTGGGATCAGGCAGATATGACGGTGTTGTTCACCTCGGCTGGCGTAGTAATGACGAATTGCCAGTAAGCCAGCATATTCTCCTTGAGCACCAGAGTTTGGCTGCATAGATACCGCATCATATCCCGTCAGTAATACCAACCAATGTGAGAGCTGACTAATCAATTGTTGATAACCCTGCGCTTGTTCTGGCGGGCAGAAAGGATGCAGGTCAGTAAATTCAGGCCATGTGATCGGTATGATTTCAGCTGCTGCATTCAATTTCATTGTGCATGATCCTAATGGGATCATGGCCTGATTCAGTGCCAAATCTTTACGTTCCAGACTATGCATATAGCGCATCATATCTGTTTCGCTATGATAACGGCGGAAGGTATCATGTGTCAGAATTTCATCACTGCGCAGCATTGAAGCCGGTATGGATTGGCTGTTCTCTGATACTTCACTATCAAGAACATCAATATCTAACACAGTCTCAGAACCAGTTAAAACCTGATACAGGGTTATCAAGTCTTCACGGCTGTTTTTTTCACTCAATGACACGCCAACGGCACCAAGAATATCAGTCCGTAAGTTGATTTGTGCTTTTTCCGCTCGTGCCAGTACTAATGCCTTATCAGCGACTTCTACAGCCAATGTATCAAACCATGTTTTGTGACGTAGCGTTATACCCGCTTTTTGTAGACCCGCAGCTAAAATATCGGTTAATCGGTGAATGCGCCCCGCAATTCTTTTCAGACCTTCAGCGCCGTGGTAAACCGCATACATACCAGCAATATTTGCCAGTAATACCTGTGAGGTACAGATATTGGAGTTCGCCTTTTCACGGCGAATATGCTGTTCACGTGTTTGCATTGCCATACGTAATGCCCGGTTGCCAGCGGCATCGCGGGAAACACCTATAATACGGCCCGGCATTGAGCGTTTATATTCGTCACGGCAAGCAAAGAATGCAGCATGTGGGCCGCCGTACCCCATTGGGACACCAAAACGCTGTGCTGAACCAAAGACAATATCAGCGCCCTGTTTACCCGGCGCAGTCAGCATAACCAGTGCCATAATATCAGCGGCAACACTGACAATAATTTTTTGCTGTTTCAGTTTTGCGACAAGATCACTGTAGTCATGGATCTGACCTGTAGTACCAACTTGTTGCAGCAAAACACCAAAAATACCCTCTAGTTCCAGTACTTTTTCTGCTTTATCAACAATGACATCAAACCCGAATGTTGCCGCTCGCGTACGCACTACATCTAATATCTGTGGGTGAATATCATCAACTACGAAGAAACGCTCCGCATTTTTCAGTTTACTAACCCGTTTTGCCATTGCCATCGCTTCGGCTGCTGCGGTGGCTTCATCCAACAAGGATGCTGAAGCAAGATCTAATCCGGTCAGATCGATGGTGACTTGCTGGAAATTCAGCAAGGCTTCTAATCTCCCTTGAGAAACTTCAGGTTGGTAAGGCGTATATGCTGTGTACCAACCGGGATTCTCCAGTAAATTACGCAAGATAACTGGCGGTAGTATTGCGGGAGCATATCCCATACCAATGTAAGATTGATAACGTTTGTTCTGACCCGCTATTGCTTTCAGTTCAGCCAGTGCCTGTTGTTCTGTCGCACCTTCGCCTACTGCTGGTGGCTCTGGTAATGCGATATCGCGGGGAACAATTTTATTAGTGAGATCGTCAAGAGAGTTCGAGCCAACCATTGCCAGCATTTCTTTTTGCTGTTCAGCAGAGGAACCAATGTGGCGACGAATGAATTCACCTTGATTTTCAAGTTGGATTAGAGTCTGGATCATTGATAATAATTTCCTGAAACTAGCTAAAAACGGCACACATAAAAAACGCCCCACTCACTGTATGGCGTTGGCAACGTAGGTGATGTGGGGCGGTGATTACTACTCTTCTTCTTCCAATAGTGACCGATAACTTTCTGCATCCAGCAGGTTGGTCAATTCACTTTCATCAGTAACTTTGATGCGGAATAGCCAGCCTTCGTTATAAGGCTCGCTATTCACTAATTCAGGCGAACCTTCTAAAGCTGGGTTGACTGCGATAACTTCACCACTCAGTGGTGCGTAAATATCAGAAGCCGCCTTGACTGATTCAACGACTGCACAATCATCACCACTGTTTATGACCGCTCCGATTTCAGGCAAGTCAACGAATACCATATCACCCAATAACTGCTGAGCATGTTCGGTAATACCCACGGTATATTCGCCATTTCCTTCAGAGCGAATCCATTCGTGTGATTCGGTATATTTTAATTCAGTTGGTACATGACTCATCGGTTCCATCTCCTTATTTTTATTCATTAAAATGTTGCGACCAAAATCATCCTACAAGCGATTTTCCCATCCTGACAAAACCCGGCTTAACAACCTGAACCGGCATCTCGCGATTACGGATCTGAACAATCGCCTGCTCTCCAACCCCTTGCGGCACCCTGGCAAGGGCAATACTGAATCCTAATGTAGGTGAGAATGTTCCACTGGTAATAACACCAAAACGGACTTCACCCGTTTTATCTGTGAAACTAACTGTTAACCCACTGCGCAAGACGCCTTTTTCACGCATGATTAACCCAACCAATTGTTCTGTCCCTGCTTCACGCTGTTTCAACAGGGCTTCACGGCCAATGAATTGTCGCTCTTCCGGTGCCCATGCAATCGTCCAGCCCATATTCGCAGCCAAAGGTGAGATGGATTCATCCATTTCCTGACCATAAAGGTTCATACCGGCTTCAAGGCGCAGTGTATCCCGTGCGCCTAGTCCCGCTGGTTTAACACCTTCTTTCAGTAACTGCTGCCAAAAATTAACAGCTTGTTCGTGAGGCAATGCAATTTCATAACCCGCTTCACCGGTATAACCAGTAGTTGCGATAAATAAGTCACCAGATTGCACACCAAAGAAAGGTTTCATACCTGTAATGGATTGGTTTTGCTCATTATTTAACAAAGACTGAACTCTGGATTGTGCGTTAGGACCTTGAACTGCAATCAACGCCAAGTCATTACGAACAGTGACCTCAACAGGGTATTTTTCCGCATGTCGTTGGATCCAGGCTAAATCTTTTTCACGTGTCGCCGAGTTAACGACCATACGATAAAAATTATCAGTGAAAAAATAGACAATCAGGTCATCAATAACACCACCGGAAGCATTAAGCATACCGGTATAAAGCGCCTTGCCTTTTTCAGTCAGCTTAGCAACATCATTTGCCAGAAGATAACGGAGAAAATCACGGCAACCTGTACCGTGTAAATCCATAATGGTCATATGGGAAACGTCGAACATACCTGCGTCAGTACGCACGGCGTGATGCTCGTCGATTTGTGAACCGTAGTGAAGGGGCATCATCCAGCCATGAAAATCCACCATGCGCGCCCCGCATGTCAGATGCTGATCATATAGTGGGGTGTGTTTTGACATTATTTCCCTCTTTCCATTTTTAACATGAAAACGTTCTTGATCTGAGTAACATACATACGGCGTATTAACCGGCAAATGTTGGATCATGAAGCAAAGAAGCGGTTAATGACGCAAACGATACCTTGGACTAGAAGTTATCACTGAAAATAGAAATGAACCATAAAATAAATTATCAACATAACAATGACACCTTCAAAAACCCTTCACTATCATGCGGAATTTTTTTCTATTTTATTGTGTGGGAACGCTAAAAAATGGCAGTAATATGTAAAAAATATTCTTTTTTTTATTACAAATAGACTAAAGTGTGAAGCAAACCAACTGAATACACTTTAGCCTGTTATAAAAAAAACTAATCCCAAACAAGAGGAAGAATTAGATTTTTTCAACTGAGGAGGTTTGAGTAATCAACCAATCCGGCAGATCATGAAGCCCCATCGCATGACGGAGTAATTGTGGCTTTACTCCGGGGAAACGGTTAGCCAAAGTCAGCCCTACATCACGAAATAATTTCTTGACAGGATTATTCCCATCAAATAGCTGCCGAAACCCCTGCATACCAGCCAGCATGACAGCCGCACTGTGTTTACGGCGACGCTCATAACGACCAAGATAGAGATATTGACCGATATCTTTGCCTTGCTGGTTCAAACGAATCAATTCTCCGATCAACTCTGCTACATCCATAAACCCCAGATTAACTCCTTGCCCGGCCAATGGATGGATTGTATGGGCTGCATCTCCCAATAAAGCTAACCGATGTGCAGCAAAATTACGAGCATAACGTCCCATTAACGGGATAGTCTGACGGTCACTGATCAACTCACACTGCCCCAATCGCATGTCAAAAGTGGCACTCAATTGCCGATTAAACAACGCAGTCTCCATTGTCTTGCGCTGTTGCGCCGCTTCCGCAGGCAATGACCAGACAATAGAACATAGATGAGGATCAGAAAGTGGCAGGAAAGCAAGAATACCATCTCCATGAAAAACCTGGCGCGCAACCCCTTGATGAGGCTCCACAGTACGAATAGTAGCGACCAATGCATACTGTTCGTAATCCCAGAAAGTCAGTGGGATATCTGCATGCTGACGTAACCATGATTGGGCACCATCTGCACCAACAACTAGCCGTGAAGTCAGCATTCGCTCATCGGACAGGGTAATAAAAGCTTCGTTTTCTCCCCAGGCAACATGCTTAAGAGAAGCAGGGGTAAACATAGTTACATCAGATAAACTTTCAGCCTGTTGCCAAAGAGCCTGCCGGATCACATTATTTTCGATAATATGTCCAAGATGATTGAGGCCATTTTCCGCCGCATTGAACTGAATACGACCGAAGCTATCCTGATCCCAAACTTCCATCCCCTGATAAGGGCTGACACGCATTGCGAGGAGTTTATGCCAGACACCGAGATGGGTTAATAACCGTTCACTGGCTGCATTGATGGCAGAAACACGCAACGCATGTTCATCATCGGTATGAAAAATACTGGTTGGTGGATACTCTTCTACAATCGCAATGCGCAAGCCACTACCATGTAAACCACAGGCCAGCGCAAGGCCAACCATACCGCCTCCTGCGATCACCACATCAAATGATTGCATGTTTTTAATTCCTCTTAATCTGACTTATTCTGCCGTTGAACGATGGGCGCCCCAACCCAATGTCTGACGGGCCAGTGTGCCCTTTATCAGTGGCAACATTTCCATCACCATCAGGCCAAGATTGCGTCCGATTCTCAACGGAAAGTAGTCATTGGCAAACAGCCGAACCAACCCATCAGTAATACCGATAGTTGCCTCACGATCTGCAAAACGTTGCTGTTGGTAACGAGTCAGAACGTTATAAGAGCCGATATCGTGCCCATCAATCGCAGCAGCTGAAATAACCTGAGCTAATGCCATTACATCACGCATACCTAAGTTAAAACCCTGTCCTGCAATTGGATGCAGAGTTTGGGATGAATTACCTACTAATGCCAAACGATGGCTGATCTGCTGATTGGATGTAGATAAGGCCAGCGGGTAACTGTGCCGTTGACCTGTTTCCAACATTTTTCCCAGACGCCAGCCAAACGCTTTTTGCAGTTGATGGAGAAACTCGGCATCTTCCCACTGATTAATCTCCGCCCATTTATCTAATGAGTGACACCAGACTAACGAGCTACGCCCTTCTGACATTGGCAACAGTGCCAACGGGCCATGTTCAGTAAAACGCTCAAATGCCCGGCCTCGGTGATGTTCAGATGTCAGGACATTGGCAATGATGGCAAACTGACTGTAATCCTGCCGCTGCCACGGGATATTACAGGCTTTTGCTACGGAAGATTGGCTTCCATCCGCAGCTATCAACAGTTTTCCCGTAAGTTTTTTGCCATTATTCAAGGTAATAGAAACTGCAGTGTCCAGACGCTCAACAGCATTCACTTTAGCCGGACAATAAAGTTTGATATCCGGTGCTTGTTTTAATAAATCAAACAGACGGCTTCCGGCATCGTGCAACTCAATCACGTTACCCAATACCGGAATGTCATAATCGTCAGCCCGGATATTGACAAAACCGCTACAACCGCGGTCACTGACATGAACGTGAGTAATTGGGGTCACACAATCTCTAAGTGCAGGCCAGACACCAATCTGACTCAAACGCTGACATGTGCCATAAGCTAAAGCAATCGCCCTTGCATCAAAACCCGGATGTTCTTGTGTTGGCTCTGCTGCTTCAACTAAGGAGATTTGCAACTGCCCCCGGCTCAAAGAAGAAATAGCAAGCGCTAATGTTGCACCAGCCATCCCTCCTCCCACGATAATCACGCTCATTATGACTTGGCTTCCTGATGACTGTAACCCGGTTTTGCCTGTGCCATCAGTGCTTCAATTTCATCAGGATCTTTAACAACATACTCCGTCAAATTCTCATTGCCTGATTCTGTAATCACAATATCGTCTTCAATACGGATACCAATACCACGGTATTCCGACGGCACATCAGCATCCGGTGCGATATACAACCCCGGTTCAACAGTGAGTACCATACCAGGTTCCAGAATGCGATCACGATCAATACCGTAATGCCCCACATCGTGGACATCCAGCCCCAACCAATGGCTTAAACCATGCATGAAAAATTGGCGATAGGCATTGGTCTCAATCAAATATTCTACTTCACCATGCATAATGCCTAGTTTAACCAGCTCTTCAACCATGATGCGAACAACCTGCTCAGTCACTTCACGAATGCTAGTACCCGGCTTATAAAGTTCAAGGGAAACATTGATGGATTTCAGCACAATGTCGTAAATTTCTCGTTGAGGACGGGTAAATTTGCCATTGACCGGAAACGTCCGTGTAATGTCCCCCGCATACCCTTCATATTCACAACCTGCATCGATCAACACTAAATCACCATCTTTCATACGACGGTCGTTTTCTGTGTAATGCAGAATACAAGCATTTTCTCCTGCACCAACAATAGTGTTATAAGCAGGATATCGCGCACTGTGATAGGTAAATTCATGGTGAATTTCAGCTTCAAGCTGATATTCAAACATATTCGGACGGCAGCTTCGCATAGCTCTGGTATGTGCTTGAGCACTGATTTTCCCAGCTTTGCGCATGATTTCCAATTCAGCTTCTGATTTAAACAAACGCATTTCATGCAGCCACGGACGCCAGTCTGCTATTATTGACGGAGCACTGAGATTACGGCGGCTATTCTTACGCAACTTATCCAGAGCACTGAATACGATCTTATCAGCATATTCAAATTCCCCCTGAGAGTGATAAACCACATCTAACCCATTCAGCAAGAGGTAGAGTTGTTCATCAATATCATTAAATGGCAAAGCACGATCCACTGCCAGTTTTTCTGGAGCGGCTTCCTGCCCAAGCCGACGACCAAACCAGATTTCTGCAGTAAGATCACGCACTCGATTAAACAACACACTGTGGTTGTGAGTTTCATCGCTTTTGATAAGAATAAGAATAGCTTCTGGTTCATTAAATCCAGTCAGGTAAAGAAAATCACTGTGCTGACGATAAGAATATTCACTATCTGAGTTGCGTGTCGCAGGCGGGGCCGCAAAAATAATGGCCGCACTGGCCGGTGCCATTTTTGACAATAATACCTGACGACGGGATAAATATTCTTGTTTAGTCATACCCTCTCCTGCAATCTCGTTATTATTAATAATTAGTTAATTACCAATCAATGCAGCGTTGGTTTTTCATCTTTTTTCGTTGTATTACCTGCTTTTTTGGACGTCGCCAATGCAATGTAACAGAGCTGCACTGCAACACGGACATATTCCAATACTTCTTCCAGTGCCTGAGATAGCTCTTCTTGATCTTCGCCTTCGTCGTATCCCAACATACCTATATTGCGTAAATCAGTAATAACTTCCTGAATTTCTTTTTTTTCTGTTATTTTTGGATCTGCAACTCCCAATCCCAACAAGAAATGGTTTACCCATCCTGCCAACGCGTCAGCACATGCAAAAACACCAGCTTCATCATCAGGAAGCAGTAAATTAAAATTAAAGTTACTATCATCTAATGATTCGAAAGTGACTTCATACAATTCTCTGATTGACTGTGCGAGTATCTGTGAAAATGCAAGACCATCATTAGCGAGATCATGTACAAGAGTCTGCCAGCTACTGTCGTGATTTCCACCACATAATAAACCACTTATTAAGCCATGCATCTCTGCGGCTGTCAGTGCAACGGACTGTTGATGCAAAATTTCATCAAATGATTGATAATTAGGTAATGAGTTTTGTATAGACATGTATATTGATCATCGTTGGCGATATAAGTTCATGCTATGCTACCATCAAGGGGAGTCGCTATACCAGACAACATAATCAGGTTGTCTTTTGGTATTGTACGGTAATGATTGGTGTCGGCCTTATTTTTATACCAAAATATGTTTTTTTACCCCCAATAAATTTCGAGTTACAGCTAATAACATATAGCAACTTGAAAGCTAAAGGGTGTATATCAGAATTAAGGTATCAACAAAGGTTCGATACAGTAATAAATCAGGAAGGTGTCATGTCTGCACAACCAGTAGATATTCAGATTTTTGGGCGGTCATTACGTGTCAATTGTCCACCAGAGCAGATAGAAGCATTGCAAGCTGCGGCGGAGGAACTTGATCAGCGTTTGCATAACCTCAAAGAACGCACCAGAGTGACTAACACTGAGCAACTGGTTTTTATTGTGGCACTGAATATCTGTCACGAGTTAGCACAAGAAAAAATGAAAACCCGTGATTATTCCTACAATATGGAACAGAAAATTAAAATGCTCCAGCAGACTATTGAGCAAGCCTTATTAGAGCAAGGTAATAAAATTAGCTGACCATCTACCTGTCAATAAACAGATCTTTGTTGATAAATCAGGCAGTAGTCACGATAGATGAATATAACCAGTTGCTTTCTCCATTTAGTTACATACAATAGGTCACATGATGTTACTTAAAACCAAATAGGTAGGCTCCTGATTTAATGGTTCTCTGCCAATGGTTTAAGTGATAAAAAATTTTCTCTGAGGTGTTCGTGTGCAGGGAAGTCCCCTGAGCCGATATTTCATATCTATAGAATGTGGTGCTCCGTTTCTTGTGAGCATGCTTGGCCAGACCAAGAAGCCTAATAGGGGCGACTCCACGTTCACCTTGAACCAAGGGTTCAAGGGTTACCACCTGTAACGGCATCTTGGAGAATCCTATCTATCTGTTTTGTATCCTTTTCTGCACTACTAAATAGGCAGGTATCATGCAATCAGATTCTTTTTTTTCTCTCCGAAAAAGTATCAGACAAAAAATACGACAACTACGTAAAAACCTTTCTCCTGAACAACAACTGCAATTTGCTCTACAGGCTGCCGAGCGAGTCATGGCTCATCCCAAGATCCTTCAAGCGGAGAAAATTGCCCTGTATCTCTCTTTTGACGGAGAATTAGATACACGTCCATTGATTCAACAACTTTGGCAGCAAAATAAACAGGTTTACTTACCAGTATTACATCCTTTCAGTCAGAATCACTTATTGTTCTTACGTTATCAACCTGAAACTTCTCTTGTCCGCAACCACTTTAATATAGAAGAACCATCACTGGATGTCAGGCAGGTTTTACCTATCTCTGAACTGGACGTTATGTTTATTCCTCTGGTTGCTTTCGATCTTACAGGACAACGCTTAGGCATGGGAGGAGGGTTCTACGACAGAACGCTTGCCAAATGGCAACAGAAAAATTTTTATCCGATTGGGCTGGCACACAATTTTCAGTTAATTAATGCACTACCCAGTGCAAGCTGGGATATTCCATTACCAGAAATTATCACACCAGAAAAAATATGGCATTGGCCGGGATAATTGTAGAGGACTGAGTTTAGCAGATTAGTTTGAGGGCTATTGTTTCTTCAATAGCCCTTATTTTATTTGGTTACGTGTTTTTCACCTAATTCACTTGTTCATTCAATTAAGTACAGCTCGCCTTAGTAAAGCAGACGGGAGCGGATAGTACCTGGTAAGGCTCTGAGTTGTTGTAAAACTAATTCAGCCTGAGCCGGATTTTGCGTCATGATATCGATAACCACATAACCAATATCACCTTCAGTACGCAGGTATTGTGCTTCAATATTGATTTCCTGATCGGTGAAAACCTGGTTGATGCTGGTTAAGATACCCGGACGGTTTTCGTGGATGTGCAGTAATCGATTAGTATCCTTAGCGTGCACTGGCAGTGAAACTTCCGGGAAATTAACCGCTGACAGTGTAGAACCGTTGTCAGAATATTTGACCAACTTTCCAGCGACTTCATAACCGATATTCTGTTGCGCTTCTTGCGTGGATCCACCGATATGTGGCGTCAGCAGTACATTATCAAATTTAATTAATGGGGAGACGAAAGGCTCGTTGTTGGTTGCCGGTTCCACGGGGAATACATCAATCGCAGCACCGGCAATATGCCCAATTTCTAACGCATTAACCAATGCAGGAATATCGATAACAGTACCGCGTGAAGCATTGATTAAAATTGAACCCGGTTTCATCAGCTCTAATTCTGCCGCACCGATCATATTTTTGGTTGAAGATGTTTCAGGAACATGCAGACTCACAACATCACTCATATTTAACAATTCAGATAAATGATGAACTTGTTGAGCGTTCCCCAGTGGTAATTTATGTTCAATATCAAAGAAGTAGACATTCATACCGATGCTTTCAGCCAGGACACTAAGTTGTGAACCGATATGACCGTAACCGATAATGCCTAATTTTTTGCCGCGTGCTTCATAACAACCCGCAGCCTGTTTGTGCCATTCCCCTTTGTGAGCTTTGGCATTGACTTCTGGAACACGACGCAATAACAGCAGCAACTCTCCCAATACCATTTCAGCTACTGAGCGTGTATTGGAAAACGGCGCATTAAATACGGGAATACCGCGTCTTGCTGCGGCGTTCAGATCAACCTGATTAGTGCCAATGCAGAAACACCCAACTGCAACCAATTTTTCAGCAGCAGCAAAAATTTCTTCGGTTAACTGAGTACGGGAACGGATCCCCACAAATCTGGCATCGCGGATCGCTTCTTTCAGCGCTTCCGGTTCTAATGCGCCTTTATGATACTCAATATTGCTGTACCCTGCTGCCCGCAAATTGTCTACTGTGCTTTGATGAACGCCTTCCAGCAGCAGAAACTTAATTTTATCTTTTTCTAAAGATACCTTAACCATTTATCCGCCTTATTTGTACTAATTTTCGTAATGCCGATAGGTTTCACTAAAATAACAAAAAAAACGTCAACAGCAATACAATCGTTTGCCTGTAAAACAGCATAAGAAACAATAAAAAAGTTGTTACGCAAAGTAAAACTTTTAGTTACGAGATAAATATAGAACTTTGAGTAATAATTAAACAAATATACAATATATATATCTGAATTTTATTTTTTGAATATAAATCAGAAAATTTTTTAAGGGCAGAATATTCTGCCCTCAACTAATAATTACTCTGCAACCGTTTTTACACCATTAGCTGTACCAACCAGTACGACATTCGCACTACGGTTAGCAAATAAGCCAACAGTTACCACACCAGCAATAGCATTAATTTTGTTTTCTAATTCGATTGGGTTAAGAATGGAAAGATTATGAACATCCAAGATGACATTACCATTATCAGTGACAACGTTCTGACGGTAAACCGGAGTTCCTCCTAATTTCACCAACTCACGGGCAACATAAGCACGTGCCATCGGAATAACTTCAACCGGTAACGGGAATTTACCCAATATATCAACCAGCTTGGATTCATCAATGATACAAATGAATTTCTTTGCCACAGCAGCAATGATTTTCTCTCTGGTCAATGCTGCTCCACCACCTTTAATCATTTGCATGTTGCCATTAATTTCATCAGCACCATCAACATAAATATCCAAAGAATCAACTTCATTACAGTCAAACACAGGAATGCCAAGACTTTTCAATTTCTCCGTTGATGCTTCCGAGCTGGATACTGCACCTTCAATTTTGTCTTTCATCGTCCCCAACGCATCAATAAAATGAGATGCTGTTGAACCTGTACCAACCCCAACAATGGTTCCCGGTCTGACATACTCCAGTGCTGCCCAACCTACCGCTTTTTTCAATTCGTCCTGTGTCATATCAATTACTGCCTATAATTAATTACAAGAAAAATCCAGCCGCCAGTATAAACAATATTTTATCTTATCCTGTGAAAAAATATGGCATAGTGCTACCTAGACCCAAAAATCTTTTGAGCACACAATATATTTTTGAATCAACGACAATTTCTTAACACTCAATTTTAAACACACAATCTAGTGACCAGATATTCAAAGAGAAGAGTAAAAACGGAGAACCTGATTTTCGATGAAACGCCCTGATTACCGATCCCTACAAGCGTTGGATGCCGTGATCCGTGAACGCGGTTTCGAACGTGCAGCACAAAAGCTTTGTATCACTCAATCCGCAGTATCCCAACGTATCAAGCAATTAGAAAATTTATTCGGTCAACCGTTATTGGTTCGTACCGTTCCCCCGCGCCCTACAGAGCAAGGGCAAAAACTGCTTGCGTTATTACATCAGGTAGAATTGCTCGAAGCACAATGGCTTGGTGATGAAAATGGTAATGATACTCCTTTATTGCTCTCTCTTGCCGTCAATGCGGATAGTCTGGCAACCTGGCTCTTACCGGCACTTCATCCTGTGCTTTCCGATTTACCTATCCAGCTCAATATTCAGGTGGAAGATGAAACACGTACACAAGAAAGCCTGAGACGTGGGGAAGTTGTTGGTGCAATCAGTATTCAATCACACCCCCTACCAAGCTGTCTGGTAGATAAGCTAGGTGCTCTTGATTATCTGTTCGTCTCCTCTCCTAAATTTGCTGAACGTTTTTTCCCCAATGGAGTAACTCGCTCAGCTTTATTGAAAGCCCCTGCTGTTGCATTCGATCATTTGGATGATATGCATCAGGCCTTTTTGCAACAATATTTTGATTTATCACCGGGCAGTGTGCCTTGCCATATCGTTAACTCGTCCGAAGCGTTTGTTCAATTGGCAAAACAAGGATCGACATGTTGCATGATCCCCCATTTACAAATCGACAAAGAATTGAAGGCAGGTGAATTGGTTGATTTAACCCCCGGCTTGTGCCAACGCCGTATGCTTTACTGGCACCGTTTTGCCCCGGAAAGCAGCGCGATGAGAAAAGTGACTGACGCCCTGTTAAAACTAGGACGCCAGATGTTACGTCAGGAAGATGATGAAACTAATTAACGCTGTAACTCAAAAACTGCATCAACATGATCAGAAAACTCTATGCTCTGCGGTTCATAAGTTTCATCAGATGAATTTTCCGCAGAAGCCGCAGATATTAAAGCTGATTTGAATTGCAACCGACTCATTGGAAAAGGCACCGCTTCAGGCGGACGATAAGTGATGCTATATACGGAACCTAACTTACTGTTAAAACCTTTTGCTAATTCAGTTGCCTGTTGAATCGCATTCGCAATTGCTTTCTGTCTGGCTGCATCACGATAGCGCTGAGGATCGGCTACGCTGAACTGTACGGAATTAATTTCATTTAATCCCGCTTTCAAGGCTCCATCCAACAGTGTATTCAGTTGATCCAGCTTACGAACTTTGACTTCAACTGAGCGGGAAGCGTCATATCCCGTAAGCGTTGATTTGCCTGTTTTCTGATCATACTGATATTCTGGCTGAGTCCGTATATTGGCTGCATTAATATCTTTCTTTTCGATACCATTCGTTTTCAAAAAATCAAAATATTTTGCAACACGCTCATCCACTTTTCTCTTCGCATCTGCTGCACTTTTCTGACTCACTTTCACATGGATCAACAAAGTCGCCATATCTGGAGCCGCTTTGATTGTCGCATTACCAGAAGTTGATACATGCGGGGTGGACGGTAATTCCGCAGCCGAAGCTGTCATACATGACAAACTGCCTGCAGCTAACATAACAGCAAATATCAGTGAGTTACGTTTCACTAAAACCTCCTTTCGGATATACCCTTTATCTATTAGGTACACAGCAAATAAATAAGTATTTTCTACAGAATTCTCATATTAAGACAAGCTGCTTTCAGAAACATTAGCACACTATATTTATAAAGAACCATATTTATAAAGAACTATATTTATAAAAAACGGTTTGAATTATAAAGAAGTATTTAAATTATAAAGAAATGTTTAATTTAATTAAAAATTTGTAATTCTTGCTTAAACAAATTCCATGCGATATACCACATCACACAACCAACAAATAAGTTAATGATGCGCTGAGATCGTGGCTGATTAAGAATTGATGAAAACCATGCAGCCAGAATAGCCAATGCAAAGAACCAACTGATGGATGCGGTAACTGCACCGGCAGTAAACCACGGTTTGTGTTCCGCTGATAATTGTCCTCCAATGCTACCTAATACAACGAAAGTATCCAGATAAACATGAGGATTCAACCAGGTTACTGCAAATAATGTCACAATAACCCGCCAGCGGCTTTGAGCCAGAGTTTCTGTGCTGGAGAATGCAATATCCGTTGATAATGCCAGCCGAAAAGCCCCCCATCCGTACCATAGCAAAAATGCAACGCCTCCCCATGTTACAGCTTGCAACAGAAATGCTGACTGCCCAAGCAAGGCACTACCCCCAAAGACTCCTGCCATGATAAGAATAATGTCACTGATAGAACATAATGCGGCACTCATCAAATGAAAGCGTTTTTTACTACCCTGCTGCATCACAAAAACATTTTGTGGTCCAAGTGGAATAATCATTGCGGCACTGAGAAAAAAGCCCTGAATCAATGTTGAAAACATGCAAAAATTCCTAATATTTATTCAATCAGATAAGTTCTATCTGCATATTAGGAAAATTCATTCATTAGCAGAAATAAATATTTCTTATCTATCATTAAAGAAACTTATAGAGTAATTAAAAGGTATTGGGAGAAACAGAGTGGAAAGAGTGGCAAACCCAAGCTATTTAAGCAGTGCTGACTTGGTGTGAGAGTACTTCTACTTTCTCACACCAAGATTTCTCACACCAAATATATTGATTATTGCTCCGTTTTCTTCTGTAGAGCAACTTGCTGCTGATGCAGATAAACATCCATTTGTGGGAAAGGAATACCAATATTGTGTTTATCCAAATCTCGTTTGAAATTTTCCATCAGATCCCAGTAAACGCTCCAGGCATCTCCATTAGTTGTCCACACACGTACAATAAAATTGAGTGATGAAGGCGCCATTTCATGCAACCTAATAGTGACACCTTTCTCATGCTGAATGCGCTTATCCGCTTTGATAACGTCACCCAACACTTTCTTTACTTCATCGATATCAGCGTCATAAGCAACTCCGACCATTATCTGAGTACGGCGGTTTGGTTCACGGCTGGTATTGATAATACTGTCCGCAATAATTTTTCCGTTAGGGATCACAATAATACGATCATCCGCAGTACGTAATGTTGTGGAGAAAATTTGTACTTGTACAACCGTCCCTTCCACTGCACCAATAATGACATATTCACCAGTGCGGAGCGGACGGAAAACTACCAGCAACACGCCAGCAGCGAAGTTTGACAGTGAACCCTGTAATGCCAAACCGACAGCCAAACCTGCGGCACCAATAACGGCAATCACAGAGGCGGTCTGAACGCCTAATTTTCCAAGCACCGCAACAATAGTAAAGGCGATGATGGCATAACGAATTATTGCTGACAAAAAGTCAGAAATAGTCGCATCAATACCACGTAGCGTCATAACGCGTTTCACAGCTTTATTTGCCAGTTTGGCAACAGCCAAGCCTACAATCAGAATTAAAATGGCAAACACAATATTCACTGCATACTGGATCAGTAGATTTTGATTATTGACAAACCAATTTGCTGCCTTATCAATCTCACCTGATAGATTGATCTCTTCCATAAAAGCCTACCTTTTTTGTTGGAACCTGCCGGGAAGACACTCCCAGCAATATAGGCTCCTGTTTATAAATAAAAAGCCAGTACAATGTCACACAAATATGTTACACAAAAATGATGGAATATCGATTATGGCAGAAATCTGCCATTGGTTGAACATAAACACTTACCTTTAATTGTTTTGCAAAACAAAAACTCTGTAATTTGCCAACATATTAATAAAATCATCTGTACCACAAAGTGCCAGGCTCTCATTATCGTAATAGCTCATCCCCTCTTCTAACATCTCTGTATCAAACTGGAGTTGATTAGCTCTGATCATAATTTCTTCTTCATTCATTAACAGTGTGTATTCATGACCGTTCAATTGCCACTGACGTTCACTACCTTTTATATCCATCAATGCTGAAATTATCTTATCTAAAATACTTAAATCGCCTTTTACTTCCTCATTCAACCAGTGACCAATAGCTTCATGATCCATTGAAAAATTTGTCATCACCTGACCAGTGATATCCTGTATAAATTCATATTCCATCACTTACCTCCACCTTTTTGTTATATCAACCACATCTGGGTTTTAAACATTTCCGATGTCCACCCCAGAGTCTATCCACAAACTGACACAAAATTTGCCACAAAAAATAGACATAAAAAAGGGAGGACTCCGCCTTAATACTGCTCACTTAAGTAAACCAAGATGGTCCGTGTCTTAAATGGTTAGTTATTATGGCTTTTTAATGGTGAAACATGGTTAAAGTTGACGTCCATTATCGTTATTGTCGCAAATCAGAACATACTTACCCTCTTATCCCCTTTTAATATTCGGTTTTACTGCACGAATGATTATGTTGTTTATGACAACCTTCCCGAAGAAGAGCATCTGACGGAAAGACGTTTATCTCGATTAAAAAGATTGAATAGAAAAACTATTGGTTATTCAAAATTCGAAGAAATGCACGATAAGGTGATAGGAACTTTTATTGAGCGTGAACATTATTTTTAATGTTTAATCTAACCATTTAATACATGACCCGTATCAAACACCATTAATGCGACAGAACCTTTGTTGTTCCATCTGATTAAAATTCAGTCTCAGCATATTGGTAAGCATGATCCTTACAAAAAAAGCCCGCTCGCGTTTAAGCGAGCGGTATTAAGGCCTTCGCCTTCTCATTTCTTAGCAAGATATTTTTTACACAGCAGTTTGGAAGATCACATCGTCTGCTTTTTCGGTATATTGGTTCAATTGATCAAAATTGAGATAACGATAAGTATCTGCCGCTGTTTCATCCACCTTGGACATGAATTGCAGATACTCTTCTGGCGTTGGCAGGCGACCTAACAATGAAGCCACAGCAGCTAACTCCGCAGATGCCAGATATACATTGGCTCCCGCGCCCAAACGGTTTGGGAAGTTACGCGTAGACGTAGATACCACCGTCGCTTCATCTGCAACACGAGCCTGATTTCCCATACACAGTGAACAACCAGGGATCTCAATGCGCGCACCACTCTTACCAAAGACGCTGTAATAGCCTTCTTCTGTCAGTTGAGCAGCATCCATTTTCGTTGGCGGAGCAACCCACAGGCGGGTCGGTAACTGGCCTTTATGTTGATCCAGTAACTTACCAGCCGCACGGAAGTGACCAATATTCGTCATGCAGGAGCCGATAAATACTTCATCAATTTTATTGTTAGCAACTTCTGATAACAGACGAGCATCATCCGGATCATTGGGTGCACACAAAATAGGCTCTTTGATGTCATCCAAATTAATTTCAATCACTGCTGCATATTCTGCATCTGCATCTGCTTCCAGCAATTGTGGATCTTTCAACCAATTTTCCATACCGATAATACGGCGCTCTAATGTCCGGCGATCACCATAACCTTCTGCAATCATCCATTTCAGCAATACGACATTAGATTGTAGATATTCAATGATCGGTGCTTTATCCAGTTTGATCGTACAGCCTGCTGCGGAACGTTCTGCGGAAGCATCTGCCAATTCAAATGCCTGCTCAACTTTGAGTTCTGGCAAACCTTCAATTTCCAGAATACGGCCAGAGAAAATATTTTTCTTACCTTTTTTCTCTACTGTCAACAAACCTTGCTGGATCGCGTAGTAAGGAATTGCATGAACCAGATCACGTAAGGTTATACCTGGTTGCATTTTACCTTTAAAACGAACTAATACGGATTCAGGCATATCCAACGGCATAACCCCCGTCGCAGCGGCAAATGCCACTAACCCAGAACCCGCCGGGAAAGAGATACCAATAGGGAAACGCGTATGGGAATCTCCACCTGTACCTACAGTGTCTGGCAATAACATACGGTTCAGCCAGGAATGGATAATCCCATCTCCCGGACGCAGGGATACACCGCCACGGTTCATGATGAAATCAGGCAAAGTATGATGAGTTGTCACATCAACCGGTTTTGGATAGGCCGCTGTATGGCAGAATGACTGCATAACCAGATCAGCCGAAAAACCAAGACAGGCCAAATCCTTCAATTCATCACGCGTCATTGGGCCAGTTGTGTCCTGAGAGCCAACAGAAGTCATCTTCGGTTCACAGTATTCTCCCGGACGGATCCCGGTAGTACCGCAGGCACGACCTACCATTTTCTGTGCCAGCGAGAAACCACGACTGCTCTTCTCAACTGCTTTTGCCTGACGGAAAATATCACTGTGTGGCAATCCTAAAGATTCACGGGCTTTCGCTGTCAGACCCCGGCCGATAATTAATGGAATTCGGCCGCCTGCGCGCACTTCATCAATTAGTACATCCGTTTTCAGTTCAAAAGCTGCCAGCACTTCATTGGTATCGTGATGACGAATTTCACCTTTATAAGGGTAGATATCAATAACATCACCCATATTGAGTTTGGAAACATCTACCTCAATCGGCAATGCACCTGCATCTTCCATCGTGTTAAAAAAGATTGGCGCAATCTTTCCACCCAATACAACACCTGCACCACGTTTGTTTGGCACAAACGGGATATCTTCCCCCATAAACCACAATACAGAGTTTGTAGCAGATTTACGGGAAGAGCCTGTACCCACGACATCCCCTACATACGCCAGAGGATGGCCTTTTTTATTGAGTTCTTCAATTTGCTTGATTGGACCAACAACACCCGCCTGATCAGGTTCGATACCTTCACGGGCATTTTTCAACATTGCCAGGGCATGTAATGGAATATCCGGACGTGACCACGCATCTGGTGCAGGAGAAAGGTCATCGGTGTTAGTTTCACCGGTGACTTTAAAGACAGTAACTGTAATTCTTTCTGCCAGTTCAGGACGTTCCAGGAACCATTCTGCATCAGCCCATGACTGGATAATTTGTTGAGCATGTGGATTACCTGCTTTCGCTTTTTCTTCCACATCATAGAAGCTGTCAAACATCAGCAAAGTCTGGGATAGCCCCTTCACTGCAATTGGAGCCAATTTTTTATCATCGAGAGCATCAATCAAAGCATGGATATTGTACCCACCCTGCATGGTTCCCAATAACTCAATGGCTTTTTCCCGCGTAACAAGTGGTGAAGTTGTTTCACCTTTAGCGATAGCAGCAAGGAAACCAGCTTTTACATAGGCCGCCTCATCAACACCGGGGGGAACACGGTTTGTCAACAGGTCTAACAGAAAATTTTCTTCACTTTGAGGTGGGTTCTTCAATAATTCGACCAGCGCGGCTGCTTGAGCTGCGTCTAATGGCTTAGGGACGATGCCTTGCGCTTCACGTTCGGCTACGTGCTTGCGGTATTCTTCTAGCACGACTTACTCCTCGCTCTCATTGTCATTTATATGCCCGGCTGTCTGCACCCGGTAACGATCACCATGAAATGACCATCAAGGATGCCAGGTCAGAGGATTTTGCTCACATAACACTAAAATTATGCCGAGCTTCGGACAATTAGCATACCAAAATTTGAATGGCATGTTAATTCATTCACATAAAATCAACATTGAACCGTGATAAAATTCTGGATATATGAGCTTAAAAGATGTATTAAAGTACTAAATGCTGTTTGTTGCTATCTTAACCTAAAAAAGCAATCAATACCGTCAGGCAATAGTAAAAAACACCAAATGTTACACAAAATGCACCGTCATGGAGGGGGTTATGCCAAATACCCCAATAAGAAATGATATACCATCTACTTCTCATTCAAGTCCCATCCTTGAAGAAGGAAGTTATCCCGATTATAAAACGATTATCAAAGAAGTTTCCAAAGAAGACATGATATCAGCACTGAACGGATTAAAGCGAAATGAGGCATTGGCTCACCCCGATATGAGAAGACACCAATCATTTATCAGCACGGCAAATTCAATAAACAATATTTATACCAATACAAGTATCGGAGGAAATATAAATACGCATCGTTATTTTGCCTGTTTTTGTACTCCTGAACCAGTTGGCATCATGATATTCATTCCAGCATCATCAGTAATTTCTCACGATACCGCTGATCTAATAGGATATATATTGACTTATCCCGGTGGTCGAGGATATGGAAGTTTACTCATTGAATATGCCGTGAATTTCTCCATTTCGTTAAATCATTCAGGCATGTTGAAACTCTACGCTGAGCGCTATGCCATACCGATTTATCAACGATTAGGTTTTGTATTTACAGGCAATTCTAATTTTGGAGCCGTTGAAATGTGTTTGGACCCTAAAATAAGCAATCGCTGGAGTGTTATCCCTAATGGCTATCGATTAACTAAATCCCACTCTTTATTTAATTGGCAATGCCATATATTGTAAGTAACGGCTCCCATCTCTGAAAGCCGTTTAGTATCTTTGCTAACCTACTGCAAATTATAAAGAATTATTTCTTTTTTTTCGCCTTAGGATTTGGCAAGTCAGTAATGCTGCCTTCGTACATTTCCGCAGCCATACCGATTGATTCATACAGTGTTGGATGAGCGTGAACAGTCAGAGCAATGTCTTCTGCATCACAACCCATTTCGATAGCCAGACCAATTTCACCCAATAGTTCGCCACCGTTAGTACCAACAACAGCACCACCGATAATACGATTAGTTTCTTTATCGAAAATCAGTTTAGTCATACCATCTGAACAGTCAGATGCAATCGCACGACCAGAAGCAGCCCACGGGAAAGTTGCAGTTTCGTAACTGATGCCTTTCTCTTTCGCTTCTTTCTCAGTCAGACCAACCCATGCAACTTCTGGTTCAGTGTACGCGATAGATGGAATAACTTTTGGATCAAAGTAATGTTTCTTGCCAGAGATAACTTCTGCTGCAACATGACCTTCATGAACACCTTTATGTGCCAACATTGGCTGACCAACGATATCACCGATAGCAAAGATATGAGGTACGTTAGTGCGCATTTGCTTATCAACATGGATAAAACCACGGTCATCAACAGCAACACCCGCTTTGCCAGCATCAAGCAGTTTACCGTTTGGTACACGGCCGATAGCAACAAGAACAGCATCATAACGCTGAGGTTCTGCTGGTGCTTTTTTACCTTCCATTGTCACGTAGATGCCATCTTCTTTAGCTTCTACCGCGGTCACTTTAGTTTCCAGCATCAAGTTGAATTTTTTGCTGATGCGCTTAGTGAACACTTTAACAACGTCTTTGTCCGCAGCAGGAATAACCTGATCGAACATTTCCACCACGTCAATCTGAGAACCCAGAGCGTGGTAAACAGTACCCATTTCCAGACCGATAATACCGCCGCCCATAACCAGCAGGCGTCCCGGAACAGCTTTCAGTTCCAGTGCATCGGTAGAATCCCATACGCGAGGGTCATCATGTGGAATAAATGGCAGTTGAATTGGGCGTGAACCCGCTGCGATAATGGCATTATCAAAATTAATCGTTGTTGTACCGTTCTCGCCTTCTACTACCAGGGTGTTAGCACCTGTAAATTTACCAACACCGTTAACAACGTTAACCTTACGGCCTTTAGCCATGCCGCCCAGACCACCTGTCAACTGGGAAATAACTTTTTCTTTCCAGAGACGGATTTTATCAATATCAGTTTGTGGCTCTCCAAACACGATACCGTGTTGTGACAACGCTTTTGCTTCTTCAATCACTTTTGCAACATGAAGCAATGCCTTAGATGGAATACAACCCACGTTAAGACAAACACCACCCAGAGTAGAGTAGCGCTCAACCAGAACAGTATCCAAACCTAAGTCTGCACAACGGAAAGCAGCAGAATACCCTGCCGGGCCTGCTCCAAGCACCACTACCTGGGCTTTAATTTCAGTACTCATCATGACCTCTTAATTATTTGTCCGGCGGGTCAGACGAAAAAAACATATTCCACCGGGACGTACACACCGCGAGCAGTTTACAGAATTGTAAATAACCTGAAAAGCGCGTTAACGTGACAGAAATCGCAACCTGCCAGATACAAGTATAAAATACCTGTCACGATCATAATTATTAGGCCGGCATATTTACCGGCCTTCGCATTACATCACCAGATGACGAATATCGCTCATCAATTGATTAATGTAAGTGATGAAACGAGCACCATCTGCTCCATCGATCACACGGTGGTCGAAAGACAGAGACATAGGCAGAATCAGACGAGGAACGAACTCCTTGCCATTCCAGACCGGCTTCATAGAAGAACGGGACAGCCCCATAATGGCTACTTCTGGTGCATTCACGATTGGTGCAAAACCGGTTGTACCGATGCCCCCCAGGCTTGAGATAGTGAAGCAACCACCCTGCATATCGGAAGCAGTCAGCTTACCAGCACGCGCTTTCTTAGATACTTCTGCCAGTTCTCTTGAGAGTTCAACGATGCCTTTCTTATTAACATCTTTAAATACAGGAACAACCAGACCGTTAGGTGTATCAACCGCGATACCGATGTTGACGTATTTTTTCAGGATCAGCTTCTGGCCATCTTCAGAGATAGAGCTGTTAAAGCGAGGCATTGCTTCCAGTGCTTTCGCAGCCGCTTTCATAACGAATACCAGCGGAGTGATCTTCACGCCAAGCTGTTTCTTCTCAGCTTCTTTGTTCTGTTGCTTACGGAATTCTTCAACTTCAGTGATATCCGCTTCATCAAACAGGTTAACGTGAGGGATCATTACCCAGTTACGGCTCAGGTTAGCACCGGAGATTTTCTGGATACGGCTCATTTCAACTTCTTCGATTTCACCAAACTTGCTGAAATCAACTTTCGGCCAAGGCAGCATACCCGGCAGACTACCACCCGCAGGTGCTGCTTCTGCACGTTTGATTGCATCTTCCACGTAAGCCTGAACATCTTCACGCAGGATACGGCCTTTACGACCAGTCCCTTTCACTTTAGCCAGATTTACGCCAAATTCACGAGCCAAGCGACGAATCACTGGAGTTGCATGAACGTAAGCATCGTTTTCTGCAAACTCATTTTTGCTTTCTGCTGGCTGGCTGGCTACTGGTGCTGGTGCTGCTTTCGCAGGTTCTGCCGCAGGAGCCGGAGCCGCTGCCGCTGCTGGAGCTGCTGCAGGTGTTGCGCCGGCAACTTCGAATACCATGATCAGAGAGTCAGTTTTTACTTTATCGCCAACTGCGATTTTGATCTCTTTCACTGTACCCGCAAATGGGGCCGGAACTTCCATAGAAGCTTTGTCACCTTCAACGGTGATCAGTGACTGCTCTTCAGTGATGGTGTCACCAACTTTTACCATGATTTCAGTAACTTCAACTTCATCACCACCGATATCTGGTACAGCAACTTCTTTGCTCTCAGCCACTACTGGAGACGCTGCTACCGGAGCCGCTTCCTGTTGTACGGGTGCAGCTTCAAAAATCATAATCAGTTTGCCGGTTTCCACCTTATCGCCAACTGCAACTTTGATTTCTTTAACCACTCCCGCCTGTGGCGATGGAACTTCCATGGAAGCCTTGTCACCTTCAACAGTGATCAGTGACTGTTCTGCTTCTACTGTGTCACCAGCTTTCACCATAATTTCAGTAACTTCAACTTCATCTGCACCAATATCAGGTACGTTAATTTCGATAGACATTAATCTTTACCTCTTATGCCAGACGTGGGTTAACTTTTTCTGGGTTGATGTTGTATTTTTTGATTGCTTCTTCAACCACTTTCACATCAACGTTGCCACGTTTAGCCAATTCACCCAGAGCTGCAACAACCACGTAAGAAGCATCAACTTCAAAGTGATGACGCAGATTTTCACGGCTGTCAGAACGACCGAAACCATCAGTACCCAATACGCGGAATTCGCTTGCTGGTACGAAGTTACGAACCTGCTCAGCAAACAGCTTCATGTAGTCAGTAGAAACGACTGCTGGTGCATCGTTCATGATCTGAGCTATGTAAGGAACGCGTGGTTCTTCTGAAGGATGCAGCATGTTCCAACGCTCACAATCCTGACCATCGCGAGCCAGTTCAGTGAAGGAAGTTACGCTGTAAACGTCAGAACCAATGCCGTACTCGTCAGACAGGATCTTAGCTGCTTCACGAACATGACGCAGGATAGAACCAGAACCTAGCAACTGAACTTTACCTTTCGCGCCTTCTATGCTTTCCAGCTTGTAGATACCTTTACGGATACCTTCTTCAGCACCTTCAGGCATTGCTGGCATGTGGTAGTTTTCGTTCAGAGTGGTAATGTAGTAGTAGATATTCTCTTGTTTTTCACCATACATACGCTCCAGACCATCATGCATGATAACAGCCACTTCATAAGCGAACGCTGGATCATAAGAGATACAGTTAGGAATAGTCAGAGACTGAATATGACTGTGACCATCTTCGTGCTGTAGACCTTCACCGTTCAGAGTCGTACGGCCAGAAGTACCACCAATCAGGAAGCCACGAGCCTGCTGATCCCCCGCTGCCCAGCACAGATCACCGATACGCTGGAATCCGAACATGGAATAGTAAATATAGAACGGGATCATTGGCAAGTTATTGGTGCTGTAAGAAGTTGCAGCAGCCAACCAGGATGACGCAGCACCCAACTCGTTGATACCTTCCTGTAGGATCTGACCTTTAGAATCTTCTTTATAGTACGCAACCTGCTCACGGTCTTGCGGAGTATACTGCTGACCATTCGGACTGTAGATACCGATCTGACGGAACAGACCTTCCATACCAAAAGTACGTGCTTCATCAGCAATGATTGGAACCAGACGATCTTTGATCGACTTATTCTTCAGCATGATGTTCAGTGCACGAACGAAAGCGATAGTGGTAGAAATTTCTTTAGATTGTTCTTCCAGCAAAGAGCTGAAATCTTCCAGAGCAGGGATATCAAGTTTTTCGTCGAAGTTAATACGACGGCTTGGCAGGTAACCGCCCAGTGCATTACGACGCTCATGCAGATATTTAGATTCTTCAGAGTCTTTGTCGAAAGTTACGTATGGCAAGTTTTCAATTTGCTCATCAGATACAGGTACATTGAAGCGATCACGGAATTGACGAACACCTTCCATGTTCATTTTCTTAACCTGGTGAGCAATGTTTTTACCTTCGGCGGTATCCCCCATACCGTAACCCTTGATGGTTTGAGCCAAGATTACAGTTGGTTTACCTGTAGTTTCCTGCGCTTTTTTCAGTGCAGCGAAAACTTTCTTAGGATCATGACCACCACGGTTCAGAGCCCAAATTTCGTCATCAGTCATGTCCTTGACCAATTCCGCAGTTTCTGGGTAACGGCCGAAGAAGTGCTCACGAACATACGCGCCATTCTTGGACTTGAATGTCTGGTAGTCGCCATCCAGCGTTTCATTCATCAGTTGAACCAGTTTGCCGCTGGTATCTTTACGCAGCAGTGCATCCCAACGCTCACCCCACAGGACTTTCAGTACCTGCCAGCCAGCACCGTCGAAAATGCCTTCCAGTTCATTAACAATTTTACCGTTACCCGTTACTGGGCCATCAAGACGTTGCAGGTTACAGTTGATGATGAAGACCAGGTTGTCCAGCTTTTCACGAGTTGCGATAGTGATCGCACCTTTGGATTCTGGCTCATCCATCTCACCGTCGCCCAGAAAAGCATAA
The DNA here is from genome assembly GCF_963866145.1 of Xenorhabdus sp. NBAII XenSa04. Taxonomy (NCBI): domain Bacteria; kingdom Pseudomonadati; phylum Pseudomonadota; class Gammaproteobacteria; order Enterobacterales; family Morganellaceae; genus Xenorhabdus; species Xenorhabdus sp. NBAII XenSa04. The sequence continues at coordinate 56,624 of NZ_CAWMEB010000398.1, read as the reverse complement.
ACGGTTTGCTTAGAAGTGTCTTTCAGACCACGGTGTTCCAGATATTTCAGGAATTTAGCCTGATAGATAGCAGAAATTGGACCCAACCCCATTGAAACAGTTGGGAACTGCCAGAAATCAGGCATTAATTTTGGATGTGGGTAAGAAGACAGACCATTGCCGCCAATTTCCTGACGGAAATTGTTCATCTGTTCTTCTGTCAAACGACCTTCAAGGAATGCACGTGCATAAACGCCCGGAGAAATGTGACCCTGGAAATAAACCAAGTCGCCACCATCATTCTCATTACGAGCACGGAAGAAATGGTTAAAACAAACTTCATAAACAGTAGCGGAAGACTGGAATGAAGCCATATGACCACCCAGCTCCAGATCTTTCTTGGATGCACGCAGAACAGTCATGATTGCATTCCAGCGAATAGCAGAACGAATGCGGCGCTCCAAATCCAGATTACCAGGGTAAGCCGGCTCATCCTCAACCGGAATAGTGTTGATGTAATCACGGGTTGCAGCACCAGCCGCAACATTAACGCCACCTTTACGTGCTTCGTTCAAAACCTGATCAATCAAGAATTGAGCGCGTTCAACACCTTCTTCACGGATGACCGATTCGATCGCCTGTAACCAATCGCGAGTTTCGATCGGATCCACGTCATTTTTCAAAATATCTGACATGGTGTGTTCCTTATCTGTTATCTATTTCTAATGGTTGTTTTGGAGCCTATCTTCTGGTCATACCCTTTGACATTCAGTCAGTCATGACCGGAAGATAGGCCCTGCTATATGTTGCCGCTAAACCCCTTAAATAAAGAGCTAACAACTGTACAGACGCAGCAGCCAGGATCTGTACAGTCAAGTTTAGAATCTATCCCATTTGGGAGTTGTATTAATCCATGACGCCCCGGGGGATAGGCTCTTAGTCCTGATGTTGTTGGAACCGTCTTAGTGAGCGCTCACGACGAGTATGCTCACGAGTCATATCCAATAAAACTTCTTCTATAAAAGACAAATGGCGATGCGAAGCTTCACGCGCTTTTTCCGGTTCTCTCGCCATTATTGCGTGATAAATCTCTGCCCTGTGGCTACTTACTGCTGCCAACATTTCTTTGCGGGTATAAATGAATTCGAAATTACGCCGGATATTCTGTTCCAGCATCGGGATCATACAACGCAATAAATGCAGCAATACCACATTATGGGCTGCTTCTGTGACAACAAGTTGATATTGCAAGACAGCATCTGATTCCGCATTGATATCCCCGCATTGTTGGGCTTCTTGAATAGCGAGGTGTTTTTTCTCAATACGTTTAAAATCTTCATCCGTTCCCCTGAGAGCAGCGTAATAAGCCGCAATACCTTCCAGTGCATGGCGTGCTTCCAGGAGATCAAATTGTGATTCTTGATTCTCTGCAATAAGTTGGGCGAGTGGATCACTGAAACTTTGCCAGAGATTATTCTGTACAAACGTTCCTCCCCCCTGACGACGGAAAAGAAAGCCTTTAGCTTCCAGTTTTTGAATGGCTTCGCGCAATGAAGGGCGTGATACTTCGAACTGCTTCGCCAGTTCACGCTCAGGCGGCAGCTTTTCTCCAGGACGTAATGAGCCTTCGAGAATGAGGTGTTCAAGACGTTGCTCAATCACATCTGATAACTTTGGTTGGCGAATTTTGCTATAAGCCATATCTGCTGTAAGCCATTCAGTAAGTAAACGTTACTTTCGAACTATTTTTATGTGAATTAGTTTTATGTGAATTAATTACTTCAACTATATCCCTATCCCCTGTTTGACAGGGTATTCAGACGAACTTTTAGACAATCAACCTCATTCAACTGACTTCATTTAGTCGGGATTTAGTCAATTGGTAATACCAATTTAAAATACAGGCCATAAAGTAACAAAGTATTCACTAGCTGTCTATAAAGACCTTGGGCTAAATCATAAAAACCTGCAAATTTTAACAAATTATTTTAATTTTTATCAGAAAATTATAACTAAACGGGACTTTCAGACAATAAAATAAGTAAGCATTTAAGAGCATAATACGAATTCATTATCCATTATTATAATTCATTTAGTATATCAATTCATTTGTTTATTTATTATTTAAATTTATACATTATTATTAGTTTGTAACACATGGTGTAAAGAGAAAATGGATATAATGCTTTAATATAAAAGCAACAAGAGCATGTTATCGGTAAAACTCCTAATGTCTAATCTCTAAGCATAACTGAAAAATTACTACTGTATATTCTATATACACAATCAATATGCTGGATAGATAGATAGATTGTGAGCTACCAATATGCTGGATAGATAGATTGTGAGCTACATATTCAAGAATCAAGTTACATAGAAGTGTCAGTTACACAGCAGTGGCAAATGAGTGGTTAGAAAAAACAGCAAGACACATTGAACGCAATACTCTCCCCCTCAGGAATAACAAGAATGTTATGGATATTTTCTTCAAATGGTCACACTAAGTGCCAACTCAGGGAATATTCCAACTTTTCAGGATGGAAAACTATTAAGGATGAAGAGGTTCAGGCTAATTGATATGTACCAATAGATTTCAAGTTGCATCACTGTAGCAAGTGAATACTCACAGCCATCAAAGAAGCAACCTGAAAGATGGACGGTATAAAGCTCTTTTTCATGCAATTCCCGCCATATATGTCAAACCTGACACCGGCGGGATTTTTTTATGTTGCCCCAAAGTGACTGTTCTCAACTAGGCTAACGTCCCATAAATCGTCAACAAGGCAACAATGATCACAATCGTAAATGTCGCTTTTTTCGCGATTTTTACTGCTGCCAGGGGAGTCTCCAAAAGATCCAGATGAGGTTCCTTACTCAATGCAAATTGAGCCAATTGACTGACCACTTTATATTGGGATGTCCGCAAGTCGCTGAGTGATGCAATCCAGGCAGGTAATGCCTTTTCACCATGTCCCAACAGAGCATAAGCGATACCAGCCAAACGTGCAGGGATCCAATCCAGACAATTTAATAACGCATCAACACCTGATTGAGCACGTTGTACAGTAGTCCCATATCTTGCTAACCATCCTTGATATGCTCTTAAAAAACCATAACCCATCAAAATTGCCGGGCCAAATTCCCCCATCACGACTAACCAGAAAATTGGAGCAAGGTAGTAACGGAAATTGATCCAGATTAATGCGTTCTGTATTTCACGCAATCGTTCATCTTTTGTTATATTCGATGGAATTCCTTGTCCCATTGTCAAATGGGTAAGATGGATATTTTGCTGATCTGAATCATCAATACGCACAGCTCGGAGATATTCACGATAGCTATGACGCAAAGAACCCGCACCAACACATAACAAACTAATCATGATGCTCAATAAAATTGCCGGCATACCAAAAACCACTGTACTCAGAACCCCAATGAGCTTCCAGATCAAAAAAATAACCACAAGGGTCATCCCTAAGCTTGCCCACAGTGAATATAATTTTACTCTGGCAAAAAAAGGGGCCAGATAGTGTTCCAACTGCCAATGGTCTCCCATCTTAAAAATGCGCTCCCATGCCAGTATTAACAATAGGATAAAGAGGGTCATCCAACTCGCTCCTTCAATAATTGCCGATAATGTTCCCAATAAAAATAAGGCCCTGGGTCGGTTTTTCTACCCGGTGCGATTTCACTATGCCCTGTAATATTGTTACGAATATCAGGGTATTGTTTGATAAGTAGCTGAGTGACTTCCACCAACTTAAAATACTGGATTTCAGTGAATGGTTCGTAATCCGTCCCTTCCAACTCAATACCTATTGAAAAATCATTACACGTTTCACGATCACAATAACAGGAAACACCCGCATGCCAAGCCCTTTTATCGAATGGAACATACTGTACAACTTCACCATCTCGACGGATCAAACAGTGAGCAGAAACATGCAGTCTTTTTATCTCTTCAAAGAAAGGATCTTCATTGGGATCCAACGTTCCCATAAATAACTGATCAATATACGGCCCACCGAACTTACCGGGTGGTAAGCTAATATTATGAATGACAAGTAATGATGGGATTTCCCCTTCCGGGCGCAAATCATAATGTGGAGAAGTCACTTTTCTGGCAGCATCAATCCACCCTTCATTTAACTTCATTCTCTTACTCCATCGAACTGTTTCATCGCTAATTTTTCCACAACATTGGAAGACAACTGCTCAAAGTGTAACAGATTAGTATGTTAGCATTTTCAATCGAGAGATTTTTTCGCTCTTACTTTCATTTGCGAGCAAGCTCGAAAATTTTCCAGTAAAAAATGTAATCAATAGTTATCTTTTCGAGCCATTTCCACAAAATTCACTAACATCATTTTCTTTTTTTAAAATATCTCCATCCTTATTAGCACCAACTCATATTAAAAATCATGCATAGCTCTGAAAAAAATATGGTGGGATATGCAGAAAAACACATAAAAGAAGAAAATAAAAAGGAGATAATATGAATCAGCAAGGATTTACATTAATGGAAGTCATGGTTGTGATGGCAATTGTATCTATCCTTGGTGCAATTGGTATTCCCAGTTATCAAGGCTATATTCAAAAGGCAGCATTAACCGATGTACTCCAGGCTATTATACCTTATAAGTCTGGAGTTGAAATTTGCCGTTTTGAAACAGAAAGCTACAAAGAGTGCAACACTGGCCATACATCCATTCCATCTGGTCACAATAGCCGTTATATCAGTACTATAACTGTAAAAATGGGAGAAATAGCTATCGTTGGTAAACAAAATCTCAATGGCCTTAATGCCATCTTAAAACCGATTCAGGATATTAAAACAGGTATTACACATTGGCAAACGACATGTAATGCCGAAAATGAATCATTAAAAACAAAATGTCAAGAAACACTGAAATTTTAACAGTCATTAATTTAATCATTAGTTAATAATTGAAAAATATAAAAATTCATTTTTATAAAAAATAATATCTTTCCAAAATACTATTTGGACAAAAATCATTAAGCCATTTAAATAGCAAAGGAATATAATAAATGAAAAATACGGAAAATATTTTAATTGAAAGAAAAATCAAAGAACTCTGCCAAAAACATCAGGCAATTATTATAAAAAGGGATGCTTATACTATAACTATTGCCTGTAGCCAATCCCCTAACGAAGAGTTCATTGCTTCACTACGTTTTATTTCTGGTGCAATAATTGATTTTGATATTTGGCCAAAAGCTAAAATTGAATCTATGTTGACACAAGAAGGACCATTTATACCTTGTACAGAAAGTTACTGTGCTGAAAACGATGAAACAAAAACTTACCGAAGAGAAAAATTAAGTACTCCAAACAATAATCACAATGATACACAATTCAATGACAGCTATACCGAAGATATTGATACTCCCGTCATTCAGTTAATTAATCAGACAATCTCAATCTCTATACAAAAAAGAGCATCAGATATTCATTTTGAACCTTCTCAATACAACTATCGGATACGTATTCGAGTTGATGGTGTGCTGCATTCTATGTCATCACCCTCTTCTCAAATGAATGCGGGTATTCCTGCTCGCTTAAAAATCATGGCAAAACTTAATATTGCTGAAAAGCGCCAACCGCAAGACGGGCAATTTGACTGGAATGATCACAAAACCAGTTATGCAATACGCATATCTACATTACCAACATTGTATGGAGAAAAAATTGTTCTGCGAATTTTAAACACCATACACCAATTATCATTGGAACAACTCGGTCTATCTGAGTCCCATTTACAGCTTTTAAAGCAGAAACTTCGTGTACCACAGGGAATGATTGTGGTCACAGGTCCGACAGGAAGCGGTAAAACTGTCACATTGTATAGTTGCCTGAAATATTTAAATCAAGCGAAGAAGAATATCTGTAGTGTTGAAGATCCGGTAGAAATTCCTTTAACGGGCATCAATCAAACACAGGTAAATAACAAAATTGGACTCGATTTCGCTAAAGTCTTACGGGCATTATTGCGGCAAGATCCCGATATCATCATGGTTGGTGAAATTCGTGATAACGAAACGGCTGAAATATCAATGAAAGCCGCTCAAACAGGCCATTTGGTTTTATCCACTCTGCATACGAATTCCACAATAGACACACTATCTCGCTTGCAAAATCTTGGGGTTTCAGGCTATACCACTGCATCATGTGTAAAATTAATTATTGCCCAACGGTTAGTTCGCAAACTTTGTCCCCATTGCCGGCAAAAAACGGAAGAACCTACGATCATACATTTTGAAAACAGAGAAATAAAACAACAAATTACTGTGCAGCAATGGGTGGCAGTCGGCTGTGAACACTGTTTTTCTGGTTATTATGGCAGGACAGCCATCTATGAATTTCTCGAAATCAAGCCTGAACTCCAGCAAACTTTATCAGAACAATTTTCTGACAAATTTCCTTGTTTGCCCGTCCGACAACAGCAAGCAACTCTTTTCTCTGCTGGATTGGAGTTAGTAGAACAGGGGACAACGACACTGGAAGAGATTTATCAAATTACAGGACAAGAGACATATCCAATAGAGATCAAGGCAGAGAGTACAGAATGAAAATGGAATATATTTATCAATGGCAAGCGATTAATAAAAAAGGAAATATTATAAGAGGAGAAAGTATTGGCCGAAATAGACACTCTATTTTCCAGTACTTGAGCCAACTTGATTTGCAACCTTATACGATAAAATGTAAAAAATTTATTTATTACAGCGAAAAGGAAATTACTTATCGTCTGCATTTCATCCATCAACTAAATACATTACTGACATCAGGTATCCCTTTATTGCAGGGGCTGACTATCCTATTACAAGAATGCAAGAACATCATTTGGCGATGTGTATTGACAGATCTTATTCAAAAAATCAGCCAAGGAGAATCATTTTCCACCGCGTTGCAACACTATCCCCGATTATTTTCTCGCTTATTTTGCCAAATTATCGCAGTAGGGGAGCAAACCGGCCAACTCGAAACTTGCTGCCAACTACTCATTCATAGATTAGAACAACAAAATATACTGCATAAAAAGATCCAAAAAGCGTATCGCTATCCTTTGATAGTCGCCTTTATCACAGTACTTGTCATTTTGTTAATGTTAATTGTCGTCCTGCCCGAATTCAAACAGGTATATTCTGCATTTGATGCCTCACTGCCATTATTAACACAAGGAGTTTTGTCAACCTCTGACTTTCTGACTAACCGGGGTATACCACTTTTAACAACGATATTAATATTGGTAATCCTCTATTCCTGGTTACGTTTTCGATTCCCTATGTTGCATTCAAAGGAAAAAATGCTTCTTCTTAAGCTGCCTCTTTTCAGAAAACTCATAATCTACCAGCACACCAGCCAAATATTCCATATTCTGTTTATGACACAGAAAGCAGGTTTGACCTTAACCCGCGGTCTGGAATGTACACTGAATGCAACACACCATCCTTTATTTATAGCGGGGATAAAAAGCCTTCACCGACAGATTCAGCAAGGGATACCAATGAGTAGTGCCTTGAAAAGAGAAGACTGTTTTCCGCCATTATGTAAACAATTTGTCATAATTGGTGAAGAATCAGGTGAACTTGACATATTTTTGGGTAATCTAGCGTTATGGTATCAAGAACAATTTATCAACTATGCTGATAAATTAGTGCAATTACTTGAACCAGTATTAATGCTGATTATGGCAGTGATTGTTGGCTTGCTACTACTCGCCATGTACTTGCCTATCTTTCAATTAGGTACTATTTTGGCGTAACAGCTTAATTTGCATGTTTTCATTATTTTTTCTCAAGGGGTGTAAAAACTGGAATTATACATGTTTGTTTATAGCTCATGTGCATCCCTTGAGTTACAATTTGCATATGCTATCAGAAATCTTTTAAGGGATAGAATGAATTATATTGTTGCACTCACAGGTGGAATTGGTAGCGGTAAGACGACTATCTCTAATGTATTTTCATCCCTTGGTGTCCCGCTTGTTGATGCAGATATTATTGCCAGAGAGGTTGTTACTCTTGGTTCTCCCGCATTACAAGCAATTTCAGAATACTTTGGCTCCGACATCTTATTACCAGATGGCAGTTTAAACCGCACCGCGCTACGTCAGAAGATTTTTTCAGCACCAGAAGAGAAACAATGGCTCAACTCACTTCTTCATCCACTAATACATGCAGAAACACAACAGCAATTAAATCAGGTCAGTTATCCTTATGTTATTTGGGTTGTTCCTCTGTTAATAGAAAACAACTTAACACACTTGGCTGACCGTATCCTGGTTGTTGATGTTCCTCCTGAGATACAAATCAGCCGGACAATTACACGTGATGGCATCAGCCGTGAACAAGTTGAAAATATTCTGGCTGCGCAAGCCAGTCGTCAAGAACGGCTGGAAAAGGCAGATGATGTCATACTTAACGATCAAAAAAAGCAAGATCTCACTGCACGTATAATCGAATTACATCAAAAATATTTGAAACAAGCAGAATTAGTTAGACAGGAAGAACGTAATGAATGATGAAACCTCCGCTATTATTTTTGAACACCCACTAAATGAGAAAATGCGTTCATGGTTGAGGATTGAGTCTTCACTACAACAACTAGAAAAACAGCGTTATCTGGATTCACAAGCAAACAGTCTCGCGTTTTTTCGTACGATTGCTGAATTAATTGAGATATTGGAACGTGGTGAAGTGCGCTCTGAATTATTAAAGGAACTGGATCGCCAACAAATAAAATTAAAACAATGGCTCAGTGCACCTAATGTGGACACTCCTATGATTCACAAACTGATAGAGCAACTAAAAGAACGGAGCCTCGCATTACATCATGCTCCGCGCCTTAGCCAACAAATTAAAGAAGATCGTATTATCAGCATGGTGCGTCAACGGCTCAGCATCCCTGGAGGATGTTGCAGTTTTGACTTACCGACATTACATCTGTGGCTACATCTACCACAATCTATCCGGGATGAAACAGTTAAATCCTGGCTAGACAGTTTGTTACCATTAAAACAAGCATTAGAAAGTATTCTAGGGCTGATACGCCACTCAACGATGTTCTCTGCGCAAATCAGTCATAACGGTTTCTATCAGGGAAACGCCGATGAGGCAGATCTATTGAGATTAAAATTAGATATTGTGCTGAACTCACTGATTTATCCACAAATCTCCGGCCACAAAACCCGTTTTGCTATCCGTTTCTTACCAATGGATAGTGAAAACGGTACTGTGCCTACGCATTTGTCATTTGAATTGGCCTGCTGTTAATATAATCATCAAACTAAGCAGGAGAGAACTAAAATGTCTGAAGTATTGACTGTCGCATGCCCGACATGCGGCAAGACAATAATATGGGGTGAAATCAGTCCTCATCGCCCATTTTGCAGTAAACGTTGCCAGTTAATTGACTTGGGCGAATGGGCGAATGAAGAAAAGAAAATCCCCAGTCAGGGCGACAGTACAGAAAATGATGACTGGAGTGAATAACCTGATTAGTAATCACATCTTATATTTCCGCCTGCATTGGGCGAAAGTGTACGGTGCTTTTCGCTAAAACATATCACGGTAGTATCGAATCATCTGGCACTACCGCGATATCTGTTTCAATTAGTTCAACCTTTAGTTAATAGATTGACGATACTGCGGTTTGCTGGTGGAAATTCATCAGCAATTAATTCAGCTTGCGGGATCCAACGATAAGGCTGTCCCTCTTTACCAAACGGCTCATTCTTCCATTGGTCAACCAAATAAAAGTAAAGGGTAATATTTCTGTCCGAGAATTCATGTATGATAGTTTCCAACAATTCACAATGAGTTACCGTGATACCAACTTCCTCTTTTAATTCCCTGATCAAAGCCTGTTCTGGTGTTTCTCCCTGTTCGAGCTTCCCTCCCGGAAATTCCCAAAATCCCCCCATGTGTGAATCAGCACGGCGTTGGGTGATAAAAATTTCATCATTGCTATTTTTAATAATTCCTGCCGCAATATGCAGATATTTTTTTTCCATAATACTTTTCCAGAATAGTCTTTCTTGCAGACCATAATAAAACAGCCTTACGGGAAAAACACAGGATTAATATCACGAGATCTAAGTCACTTCTTATCTCTTTTTACCAAACCTTCCACAGATAAGAGAGTATTATGTATACAGATACTCAACAGATTTCGAATTACATCATAGTGGTAACCACTACACAACCATAGGTAATTATTTGATTTAAATACAATAATAATAAAATATAACTGTGAGGTAACTTGGGAAATGAACAGAAAAAATTGCAAATAAGGCTCTGCCCAATAATTAAAAATAAGCATTTTACATCTTAAAGATTGAGGAAAAATCATTCATGCAATATGAAGATCAACCATTAATCGAAGCAAGGCAAATAACCTATCAATTTTCTGGTGAAATCAATCCATTATTTTCTAATATTGATATTTTTTTGCATACAGAACAACACGCTTTAGTGGGCCGTAACGGTATTGGCAAATCTTGGTTAGCATCAATATTGGCACAACAAGTCTCGCCTTCAGAAGGAAATGTAAAACATTTTTGTGATGTCGGTTATTTGTCACAAGGCCTGTCTGCTTTTACCGGCAACGTTGGAGATATGCTCGGACTGACTAATATTATAAATGCCAATGAGCGCATCCTCGCTGGCGCTGGTGAAACGGTTGATTTTGACATTATGGAGGGAAATTGGGATTGGCAATTTCAAATCGAATCCTTATTGGCAGAAGGTGAGCTGGCCCCGGAGATATTAAACCAGCCCTTCGATTCACTGAGTGGAGGAGAACAAACTCGTCTTCGATTGTTGGCACTTAAAAGACGAGGAGCGGGTTTTATGATCCTGGATGAACCAAGTAACCATCTTGATCGACAAGGACGCCTTTGGTTAGCTCAGTGGCTAACAACATTCAATGGCGGTATTTTGCTGGTGACACATGACACTAAACTATTACAGCATGTGTCAGTTGTTTATGAACTCAGTGGGTTAGGATTATCCCGTAGTACTGGTGGTTGGGAAACATGGCAGGAGAGTAAAAAACAGCTCCGGTTGGGTATACAACGTGATGTTGACCAGACCAGAAAAAACCTCAAGCAAGCTTTGCGCGATAAGCAAAGAGATCGGGAAAAAACTGATAAAAGGCAAAGTCAGGGTAAGCAGCGTAGGGAAAATGCCAACCAAGCTAAACTCCTTCTTGATTATTCACTTGGACGCTCAGAAGTCACGTTATCACGGATAGCAAAACAGAATGAAGAGAGATTGCAACGCAGCTCTTCATTAGCCGCTGAAGCCAGTACAAAACTGGAAATTATCGATCCACTGTCAATCGCTGTTGCAATACCACAAGCAGCAACTTCTCCGTTGCTTTATTTACAAGATGTCATTTTGCCCTTTGGTTCCGACTCCTCTATTAGTTTAACCATAAATAATGGTGATCGTCTCGCTATTACTGGCAAAAATGGTAGCGGAAAATCTACCTTATTAAAGGTAATGGCAGGGCTATTAGCACCAAGAAAAGGTATCTGCCGAGTAACTTCTTCACATAATCTGATGGATCAGCACTTTTCATTTCTGGATAAGACACAGTCAGCTCTGTATAACTTTCAATTACAGTCACCAGGCTGGACTGAAGATCGTTACCGTACTCGGCTGGCACAACTACGTATGCGTGGAGAAGAAGCATTAAAACCTGTCAGTTATCTGAGCGGAGGTGAACAACTTAAGGTAGCTCTTGCTTGCCTATTTTGTGGGCCTTCCGCACCAGCCTTGCTGCTGTTGGATGAGCCGGATAATCATCTGGATATTGAGTCACGAGAATTACTTCAACAAGCATTGCATGATTATACTGGTGCCATGATATTGATTTCCCATGACGACCAATTTCTTAAGGCTGTTGGCAATATGCAAGAATTGATACTGGGGAAATAAGTTCTTAAAGTTGAGCAAAGTAGCCAGCGATGAAATATCGCTGGCTGTTTATGACTAATTTTAATTATAAACGACCGTGACAATGTTTATATTTTTTACCTGAACCACATGGACAAGGATCATTTCGTCCAACTTTACGGACACCGCTTGCCATTTGTGCTTCGGCTTCTGACATCAAAGCACCTTGCTCAATTTCATGGCTTAAATGCTGTTGTCTTGCCAGACGTTCTGCTTCCGCACGACGCTGCTGCTCAAGTGCTTCCACTTCTTCTGGCATTCTGACCTGAACTTTGCTCAAGGTGCTGATCACTTCGTATTTCAGTGATTCCAGCATGTTGGCAAACATAGCGAAAGATTCGCGCTTATACTCCTGTTTTGGATCTTTCTGTGCATAACCACGTAGGTGAATCCCTTGACGCAGATAATCCATCGCAGCCAGGTGCTCTTTCCACAATGTATCCAGTGTTTGCAACATGATGCCTTTTTCAAAATTACGCATCATTTCTGTGCCGACAATTTCTTCTTTCTGTTTGTAAACTTCAATTGCCTGCTCAAGAATACGCTCACGCAACGTTTCTTCATGCAGCTCTGGTTCTTTATCCAACCACTCTTTAATAGGCAGAGCCAAATCAAAGTCGTTGACCAAACGTTCCTGTAAGCCAGCCACATCCCACATCTCTTCCAGAGATTGAGGTGGAATATAAGCATCAATAGTGACTTTGAAGACATCTTCACGGATGCTGGAAATAGTTTCACTGACATCGCTCACATCGAGCAGATCGTTACGTTGTGCATAAATCGCGCGACGTTGATCATTGGCAACATCATCATATTCTAACAATTGCTTACGGATATCGAAGTTACGGCTTTCGACTTTACGCTGAGCATTTGCAATGGCTTTGGTCACCCACGGATGTTCAATGGCTTCACCTGGCTGCATACCCAATTTGCGCATCATTCCTGTAACACGTTCAGAAGCAAAAATACGCATCAGAGAGTCTTCCATTGACAGGTAAAAGCGTGAAGAACCCGCATCCCCCTGCCGTCCAGCACGTCCACGCAACTGATTATCAATACGACGTGATTCATGGCGCTCTGTACCAATAATATGCAAACCACCTGCTGCCAGTACTGCATCATGACGCTCTTGCCATGCTGCTTTGATTTGTTCAATTTTTTCTTCCGTAGGTTCTTCCAGCTTAGCAACCTCTGCTTGCCAGCTTCCCCCCAGCATGATATCTGTACCACGTCCTGCCATGTTAGTTGCGATAGTTACAGTACCTGCTTGTCCGGCCTGTGCAATAATATCTGCTTCCATTGCATGGAACTTCGCATTCAAAACGTTATGCTCAATACCTGCTTTTGTCAGTGCGTTGGAAACCAGTTCTGATTTCTCAATTGAGATAGTCCCCACCAATATCGGCTGACCGTTATTTGTACGCTCCTTGATATCTTCAATGATCGCATCAATTTTTTCCGCCTCAGTCATGTAAACCAAATCAGGCAAATCCTGGCGGATCATCGGACGATTTGTCGGTACAACAATAGTATCCAATTTGTAAATAGAACTGAATTCAAAGGCTTCAGTATCAGCAGTACCTGTCATACCTGCCAATTTTTCATACAGACGGAAGTAATTCTGGAAAGTAATGGAAGCCAGCGTTTGGTTTTCATTCTGAATTTCAACATGCTCTTTGGCTTCCACTGCCTGATGCAGACCATCAGACCAACGGCGTCCTTGCATAGTACGCCCAGTATGTTCATCAACAATGATGACTTCACCGTCTTTGACGATATAGTCCACGTCACGGGTAAACAGAGCATGGGCACGCAATGCAGCCGTAACATGGTGCATCAGCATAATATTGGTCGGTGAATATAAAGACTCACCTTCATCCATCAACTTAGCATTCACCAAAAGTTCTTCAATCAGAACCAGACCTCGCTCGGTAAGGTTAACCTGACGTGTTTTTTCATCAACAGAGAAATGCCCTTCTCCCTGAAAGGTATCCGAATCCTCTTTTTCCTGACGAACTAATTTAGGGATCAGCTTATCTACTTTGATGTAGAGTTCAGAACTGTCTTCCGCTGGCCCGGAAATAATCAATGGAGTACGGGCTTCATCAATTAGGATGGAATCAACCTCATCCACTAAAGCATAATGCAGTTTACGTTGTACCCGCTCTTCCGGGCTAAATGCCATGTTATCGCGCAGATAGTCAAAACCATATTCGTTATTGGTGCCATAAGTAATATCTGCCGCATAGGCTGCACGTTTAGCCGGAGCCGGCATACCCGGCAAATTGATGCCAACACTCAGACCCAAAAATTCAAACAACGGTCGGTTATTTTCAGCATCACGTTGCGCCAGATAGTCGTTCACGGTAACAACATGAACACCACGTCCACTCAACGCATTCAGATAAGCCGGCAGCGTTGCTGTCAGAGTTTTACCTTCACCGGTCCGCATCTCTGCAATACAGCGCTCATTGAGTACCATACCGCCCAACAATTGCACATCAAAGTGACGCATACCAAATACACGCTTACTGGCTTCACGAACCGTAGCAAAAGCTTCCGGCAGGATCTTATCCAGTGATTCTCCCTCTTTGAGCCGGGCACGGAATTGATCAGTTTTTGCTTTCAGCTCTTCATCTGACAGCTTTTCGAAATCAGGCTCCATACGATTAATAACATCAACCATTTTACGCAAACGGCGCAGAGTACGGTCATTACGGCTACCAAAAATCTTAGTAAGTAATTTAATCAACATAATTAATACATCTCAGATAAGGCCACAGTTGTAGCCAACCAATTGTCTTTTTTATGACTAATATTTCATGACTGCCCTATTCATTCAGAAATCAGGCAGACGCATTAAGATAAAGATCTATGGTTAGCCAGAGGCCCGGCCCGAATACCTTGAATTTGAGCAACCCAAAGTGCTGGTGTATGGATGTCAGGAGAGATTGCTGCCACAATTGCAACATCAACCGCAGATTTAAATCGGGTTGGTGCTTGTATCAGCATAGCATGTAACGTATCCAGCATTAATTGTTGCATGAATGGCATGGCAATTCGGATACTTTCTTTTGCTTCTTCGTTCCTGACAAGTTCAGTAATGGAAAAAGCAAAAGAAAGCCGGCGAATGACATTGCGGACAGCATGTTGCTGCCAATAATTTAAATAATTAGAAGGTTGACACCGAGAATTTTGTAATTGAAATAAATGTTCAAATGACGAAAGCACCTGATGGTGTTTTCTCTGAGCAGATAAGGTATTCGTATGGAGAATATTTTCTGTCACACTTGCCAGAGCAGGAGGCACACCGATTCCTGTAGCGACCATGCCCAGTAAAAGGTGAGACCAAAAATAACGCCTACCAAATTGTCGCCAAAGATTTAAAATACTCATTAACCCTTCATTAATAAATACGGAACCATCTTCATTATGCGAGATAGCCGCCCACAATCACTAGAAACGTTATTGTCTGAAACATCATTTGAAGATGCGGCAACTGCTGGCAAAAGCCCGCTCCAAACCATTCAGCGGCATGCCATTGCATTACTAAAACTCAATCGTACCGTCCTCAGTTTGCTTCCCGTACAACTACGTCCCTGGTGCCGAGTCGCCAATTATCGTAAACAAATTCTGGTACTGGAAGCAGGTAATGCCAGTTGGAAAACCAGACTTTACTATGAAATCCCTATCTTACTCTCAGCACTAAGATGCGAAATTCTACCATCTTTATCCTCTATCGACATCAGGATTAATCCATCATTAATGGTTAATGGTCGTAATAATGGGCAGAATGTTGAAAAAATCTCAGCAAAAAAACTTAATAATGATAATCGGGATTTATCAATGCGCCAGTTAAGCCATGAAAGTGCAGAAACATTGATGGTATTGGCCGAACGCTGCCCTGAAAAATTGAAAAGGAAATTAGAACGATTGGCTGCGCTGGCCGGAGAGAGTACCAGTACAGCCAAGATGAAGGACTAGCGCTGAATAAAAAACATCAGCGAGAGAAGTGTAATAGATAACATAACCCACTGATGAATCATAAGAATATTCTCAATACATATTTTATCAATAACGTTTATATCAATAACATTTGTATTAATATGCCAACACTGTAGATGGTGCACGGAAAGCCAACGGCATTTCAGCTTCATCTTCAAATGTGACAAATTCCCAAGCACTTTCTTGTGCCAGAACTGCTTGCAGCAATTTATTGTTCAATGCATGACCTGATTTAAATGCAGTAAATGCGCCGATAATGTTATAACCACACATAAACAAATCACCGATGGCATCTAACATCTTATGTCGGACAAACTCATCTTCAAAACGCAAGCCATCTTCATTAAGTATGCGGTAATCATCTACCACAATTGCGCAATCAAAGCTGCCACCTAAGCACAAGCCCTGAGATTGCAGATACTCAATGTCACGCATAAATCCAAAAGTACGCGCACGACTAATCTGACGAACAAAAGAATCCGCAGAGAAATCCAGACTATAACGCTGAGAGCTGGAATCAATAGCGGGATGTTTAAAGTCAATGGTAAAATCCAGACTAAAACCGTGATATGGTGCCAATTCAGCCCACTTATCACCATCTTCCACACGTACTGTATCCTTCATGCGCACAAATTTTTTCGCAACGCTCAGCTCTTCAATACCTGCATCCAACAGCAGGAAAACAAATGGGCTGGCGCTACCATCCATAATTGGAATTTCTGGTGCATCAACTTCAATAACAATGTTATCGATACCCAGACCTGCCAATGCCGCATTCAAGTGCTCAACGGTTGAAATCCGCACATTCTGTTCATTTACCAGACAAGTGCAGAGCATAGTATCACGCACGGATTTGGCATCTGCCGGAAAATCTACCGGAGGATTCAAGTCAGTACGACGATAGATGACCCCGGTATTAGCCGGCGCTGGACGCATTGTCAATGTGACTTTTTTACCGGTATGCAAACCGACCCCTGTCGCCTGAACAATACGCTTTAATGTCCTTTGTTTGATCATCGTTTATATCTCGCAATGTTACCGATCCTGCCAACCACTATAAAATATGATTGGCAGAATATTTTAACACAAAAAGCGGAGAAACCAATTCTTTAGCTATCAATCAGCCTGCTTGCGCAAAAATGCCGGAATATCTAGATAATCAGGTTCCTTACTTGTTTGTGTATTTTGATCATTAACCACTTTGGCAGCAGGTTTATTCTCATCAGACAATGGCGACATTCCACCAGGCATCTGCTGGTAACGACGATCCAATGTATTTGATTGAGATGATTTATTGTTAGTCACCAGTGTGATTTCAGGACGTTTATCCATCCCAATGCCGGTAGCCACAACGGTGACACGCAGCTCGTCATTCATATCTGGATCCAATGACGTACCGATAACCACCGTTGCATTGTCAGAAGCAAATGCACGGATGGTGTTACCGACCGTTTCAAATTCATCCAAACGTAAATCAAAACCTGCGGTAATATTGACCAGAACACCACGCGCTCCGGACAAATCAATATCTTCCAGCAATGGGCTGGAGATGGCCATTTCAGCCGCTTCTTCTGCACGATCTTCACCTTGTGCAATACCTGAGCCCATCATGGCATAACCCATTTCAGACATCACGGTACGAACGTCAGCAAAGTCAACATTCATCAGTCCAGGACGGGTAATCAGTTCAGCGATACCCTGAACCGCGCCTTTCAGTACGTCATTGGCTGCACCAAACGCATCCAACAAAGAGATACCACGCCCTAGTACTTTCAGTAATTTGTCATTTGGAATGGTAATCAATGAGTCCACATGTTTGGACAGCTCAGTGATACCTTGTTCCGCGAAGGCCATACGCTTCTTGCCTTCAAAATTAAATGGTTTGGTGACAACAGCAACAGTCAAGATACCAAGTTCTTTGGCAATTTCAGCCACAACAGGAGCAGCACCAGTTCCTGTACCACCGCCCATACCAGCAGCAATAAACACCATGTCGGCCCCTTCCAGGGCAGTACGCAATGATTCGCGATCTTCTTCCGCCGCTGTACGACCGACTTCAGGGTTTGCACCAGCGCCTAATCCTTTTGTAATGCCGTTGCCAATCTGGATAGTCTGACCGACAGCTGTTTTGCGCAATGCTTGAGCATCAGTGTTAACCGCAAAGAAGTCTACACCTTCAATCCGCTCACGCACCATATGTTCAACAGCATTACCGCCGCCACCGCCGACGCCGATGACTTTAATCACCGCGTCATTGGTTAATTCCAGTGGTTCAAACATAATTTCTCTCCGTTTTGTGCCTTTATGTCGAGGCCTGCGTCATTTTCACGGCCTCTGTATAAAAAATCAAAATTCTTTTCTCAGCCAGCTACTGACTTTTTTGAACCAGCCGCCCACTGACGTTCTTTTCTCAGCATCAGAATCTCCGCCAAGGTGGGATTCTTTGCCATAATGCAGAAGGCCGACTGCTGTTGAGTAGCAAGGCTCCTGCACATAATCTGTCAAGCCGGTAATGTTCAGG
Organism: Xenorhabdus sp. NBAII XenSa04; assembly: GCF_963866145.1. Taxonomy (NCBI): domain Bacteria; kingdom Pseudomonadati; phylum Pseudomonadota; class Gammaproteobacteria; order Enterobacterales; family Morganellaceae; genus Xenorhabdus; species Xenorhabdus sp. NBAII XenSa04. The sequence continues at coordinate 38,134 of NZ_CAWMEB010000398.1, read as the reverse complement.
GGACGACCAATACGTACTTGAGTATGGAATACCCGTTGAGCACATTCGGCCAATCCATCTATTTGAGCACCCCCGCCTGTTAAAACGATACCTGCGGCCAGATGATGTTTTACTCCCTGCTGACGCAACTGCTCCTGCAATCGCAAAATTTCATCATTTACTAAATTCAGCAGTTCGGTATAACGTGGCTCAATAACCTCAGCCAATGTCTGGCGTTGTAAACTACGGGGAGGACGCCCTCCCACACTTGGGACTTCGACGCTTTCATCCTTGCTAACTATCGAACCCAACGCGCAACCATGGCGCACTTTGATGGTTTCAGCATCACTCGGAGGTGTACCAAATGCATAGGCAATATCACTGGTAACAACATTTCCTGCATATGGGATCACTTTGGTATGACGCAATGCACCGCCTGTATATACAGCGATATCCATCGTTCCGCCGCCGATATCAACGACACAAACGCCTAATTCACGTTCATCTTCTGTCAAAACAGCATAACTTGCTGCTAATCCTGCAAAAATAAGCTGGTCAACTTTCAAACCACAACGCTCAACAGCTTTTACAATGTTTTTCGCCATATCGTTATGGCAGGTAATCAAATGAACTTTGGCCTGCATCCGCACGCCAGAAAGCCCAACCGGGTTTTTGATCCCTTCCTGATAATCAATAGCGTATTCTTGTGGGATTACATGCAAAATACGGTGTTCATCGCGAACACGAACTGATTTGGCGGTATGGACTACACTGTCCACATCATCCTGTGTCACTTCTTCTTCTGAAATTGGCACCATGCCAATCTCATTCTGACAACTAATATGTTTGCCAGATAGCGCCAGATAAACTGAAGATATTTGGCAATCAGCCATTAATTCAGCCTGGTCAATCGCACGCTGGACACATTTAACGACTGACTCAAGATCATTGACACCACCTTTATCCATGCCGCGGGATGGACAACTTCCCACTCCGATAATATTAACCATACCATCGGGCAGAATTTCACCAACCAGGGCAGATACCTTTGCTGTCCCGATTTCAAGGCCAACTACTAATTTTCTGTCCGTTGATTTGATCATCGTTATTCTGCCTGTCTCTGTATTATTGCCAGTCACTATTTATTTTCTTGCCCGTTCATTAAAGCCGGTGCATCAGTTAATAAAGGAGCCCAACCTACCGCAACACCACTGTCATAACGTAAATCCACATAGGCGACACGTTTTCCCGTGTTTTTCAGCAACACAGGATAAAGTTCAATAAAACGTTGAATTCGTTCTTCTTGATCTTTATTGCCTAATTCCAACCGGATGTCATTATCCAGTACCAGTTGCCAAGAATTACGCGCCGTCATGATCACTGCTTTCAATTTCATTTTATGTGCAGCAAGCTGTACAGCCATCGTGCGATATTCTGCCAATACGACTTTTTCTTTACCTTCCGGACCATAGAGCATGGGATAATGTCCCCCGGCACTACGCTCAATCGGTAAACTGAACACCCTTCCTTCCGTATCCAACATGCGTGTATCATTCCAACGCACATAAGGCACGTATTCTACCAAATGAATTTTCAGTTCATCAGGCCACTGTTTACGTACAGTGACTTGCCTAATCCATGGTAGTTGCTCTATCTGTTCCTGGATGACATTCACATCCTGTGTCATAAATGTCTCAGGCGTTCCCAGTGACAGAATGGCCTGTCTGACATCATCATTCGTGGTGTAATGCCGCTCACCAGTTAACACCAGTTTTGAAAGTGGCAGCCTGTTTGAATCCTTCATCCACTCTAATGTCATCCAGCCTCCCCATGTGATAGTGCCAACCACTATCAAGAAGAAGAGGATCCCAGCCAGATAATAACCATTACTGGGGCGGGAGCTTCTAACTTCAATCTCCCGCGTATTCCGGGCTGCCTGTGACATATCAATCGGCCAGCTCCAGAATTCTCGCGACTAACTGTGAAAAATTTAAGCCTGCCTGACGTGCAGCAATAGGCACCAGACTATGACTTGTCATACCTGGAGAAGTGTTCACTTCTAATAAATAGAAATTGCCATTACCATCATCCATAATATCAACCCGTCCCCAGCCACAGCAGCCCAGCACCTTATAAGCTTTTGATGCAATATCAGCCAACTCCTGCTCTTTTTCTGTGCTCAAACCACTTGGACAGAAATATTTCGTTTCGTTGGAAATATATTTAGCTTCATAGTCATAAAATACTTCCGGTGCCTGAATTCGGATGGAGGGAAGAATCTCATCACCAAGAAATGCCACTGTATACTCAGGGCCAAACAGCCACTTCTCAACCAGTACATCTGTGTCATATTGGAACGCCAGTTCCAATGCGCCGCGCAGTTCTGAATAGTCATTCACCTTGGTCATGCCAACACTGGAACCTTCCAGATTTGGCTTCACCATAAGTGGCAACCCTAATTCTTGAACATATTCTTTGATTCGAAAATCATTAAGTTGTTCAAATTTTTGAGAATTAATCACGACATAAGGAGGAACGGGCAGTTTTGCTCCCTGCCATAACAGTTTTGTGCGCAATTTATCCATTGATAAGGCGGATGCCATTACACCGCTGCCGGTATAGGGGATCTGCAAGAATTCTAGTACACCTTGCAATGTACCGTCTTCTCCACCACGCCCATGCAGAGCAATAAAGACTTTGCTGAACCCTTCTTCTTTGAGTTTAGTCACATCAACGTATTTTGTATCGACTGAATGTGCATTAATACCTGCTTCTCTCAACCCAGCCAAAACAGTTTGCCCCGATTGCAGTGAAACTTCACGCTCAGCAGAAGTTCCCCCAAACAGAACAGCGACCTTATCAACCATGATGTTCCCCCTCATTAAAAGATGGCTGTAATTTTGTTTCAGCCAAATTGCGCGCTATTTTACCGATATTCCCGGCACCTTGTACTAATACTAAGTCGTTGTTTTCCATTATTTGTGACAATATGACTGAAATTTGTTCCGGTTCTGACACAAATATAGGGTCTAACTTCCCTCGACTTCGGATGGTACGACATAAGGAACGGCTGTCCGCCCCCGGAATCGGCGTTTCTCCTGCCGAATACACATCCAGCATTAATAAAACATCCACCTGATTTAAAACGTTGGCAAAATCATCATACAGATCACGCGTTCTCGTATAGCGATGAGGCTGGAATACCATGACAATACGTTTATCCGGCCAACCCATTCGTGCAGCTTTAATCGTGGCATCAACTTCGGTCGGGTGATGGCCATAATCATCCACCAACATCACACCGCCATTTTTGCCATTAATGTTCCTGAGGGAAAATTCTCCAAGAAAATCAAAACGACGGCCGGTTCCCTGAAATTCAGCCAATGATGCCAGAATAGCGGCTTCATCTATTCCTTCTTCGGTCGCAACCGCAACCGCGGCAGTGGCATTCAACGCGTTATGTCGCCCAGGTGCATTCAGAACTACATGAAGTTCAGGCGAATCCTCACGGCTGATCGTGAAAAAGCCCTGTGCCCCTTTTTGTTCATAATGGGTAATACGAACATCAGCCTCTTTGCTGAAGCCATAAGTCGTGATATAACGCCCGATGCGAGGAATTAACGCCTTCACAACCGGATCATCGACACACATCACCGCGCGACCGTAAAACGGCAAATTATGCAGGAAGTTGACAAATGTTTGCTTCAGGTTTTCGAAATCGCCCTGATAGGTATCCATATGATCCGGCTCAATATTAGTCACAACGGCCATCATCGGCTGCAAATGCAGGAAAGAAGCATCGCTTTCATCCGCTTCTGCAATCAGGTAACGGCTAGTACCGAGACGCGCATGAGTCCCCACTGCTTTGACTAAACCACCATTGACAAATGTAGGATCAAGGCCGGCCTGAGCATAGATGCCTGCAATCATCGCCGTTGTCGTGGTTTTGCCATGTGTTCCTGCAACTGCAATCCCATGCCGATAACGCATCAGCTCTGCCAACATTTCTGCACGACGGATAACCGGAATACGTGCTTCACGAGCAGCAATAATTTCTGGGTTGTCAGCAGGAATTGCAGTAGATGCAACAACGACACTGGCATTACGCACGTTTTCCGCTCGGTGATGAAAATAAATGGTTGCTCCCAGAGCAATTAGCTGTTGTGTGACAGGGTTGGGAGCCAGATCAGAACCACTTATTTGGTAACCTTCATTAGCCAACACCTCGGCGATACCACCCATGCCAGCACCACCAATGCCAACAAAGTGGATATGCCTGACTTTTCTCATTTCAGGCACTGAAGCTCTTAGTTTCGCCAACTGTTGTATATTCACGTTTTAATCTTCACTCGTTATGTTTACATCATTGTTCTACTGTTATTCAGAACACCTGGTATTCAGAACATGTGTTCAGAACATATAGAACTATTTAGAACGGCCTGAATATTTTTCAGCAGCATCAATTAATGCCGCAGCCACTTGTTCAGTTGCATTAATAATGGCAACGGAGCGGGCTTTTTTTGCCATTTCCCGCAATTGCGAGCGCTGCCACTGTTTCAGCAATTCCACCACAGCATCAGCCGTAAATTGGGGTTGTTCGAGTATCTTTGCCGCCCCTGCTTTCTCCAGTGGTAAGGCATTCCAGTATTGTTGACGATCTTTATGCTGAAATGGCACAAAAATCGCGGGTAATCCTGCCGCTGATACTTCACTGACGGTCAATGCGCCGGAACGACATACTACGATATCAGCCCACGCATAAGCCTGCGCTATATCATCAATAAACTCAGTCACTTTGAATTCAGAGTTGGCTGCGTTCCCATATTTTTTCTGCGTCTCTTCTTGCGCACCTTTCCCTGCCTGATGCCATATCGTGATGCTGTCTCCCATGCGGGCAGCCACTTCCGGCATGGTCTGGTTCAAGATCCTCGCGCCCTGGCTCCCCCCAACAACCAACACACGGACAGGACCTTGTCTGCCTGCAAGACGCTCTTCCGGCACAGGTAGTGCCAATACGTCTTTACGCACCGGATTACCAACCACAGGTGCTTCAGGAAATGCTCCCGGAAATGCTTGTAAGACTGTTTTCGCAATTTTCGCCAGCCAGCGGTTAGTCAAACCGGCAATGCCATTTTGCTCATGCAGAATAACCGGAATACCGCACAACCATGCGGCAATGCCGCCTGGTCCCGAAACATATCCCCCCATCCCCAACACCACGTCCGGCTGATAGCGTTGGAGAATTGCTTTAGCCTGCCGGATCGCCTTAAAAATTCTGACAGGAGCGGCAAGCTGCGCTTTTATCCCTTTACCGCGCAATCCGGAAATCTGTATAAACTCAATATCTATGCCATGTTTCGGAACTAAATTAGCCTCCATGCGATCAGCCGTTCCTAACCAGCGAATATCCCAGCCCTGTTCTTTTAAATAATGGGCAACCGCCAATCCCGGAAACACATGGCCTCCAGTACCGCCTGCCATTACCATTAACCGCCGGTTTTTGCCACTCATTTAGGGCTCCTTACGAACGCCTGTGCTTTTGCCAGACGCACTTCATAGTCAATTCGCAATAATAAAACGATGGCTGTTGACATCACGAGCAAACTCGAACCACCGTAACTTACAAGGGGTAATGTCAGCCCTTTTGTCGGCAACATTCCAGAAGCAGCGCCGACATTGATAAATGCCTGAAAGCTGAACCAGATACCAATGGCACATGCCAGAAAACCAGCAAAACGTTGATCAAGCTGTAATGCCCGGCGGCCAATCATCATTGCGCGGAAAGCGACGAAGAATACCATTGCCAACACTAAAACCACACCCAAATAACCTAATTCTTCTCCTAAAATAGAGAAAATAAAGTCAGTATGGGCTTCCGGCAAGTATTCCAGCTTCTGAACAGAATTCCCCAGCCCCTGTCCAAAAAAATCTCCACGGCCAAATGCCATCAGGGATTGTGTGAGCTGGTAACCACTGCCGAAGGGATCATCCCACGGGTTCAGGAAAGAGGTTACCCGGCGTACCCGGTATGGTTCAGCCACAATCAACACGACTACGGCAAAGATCCCGCAGCCAATGATGGCAAGAAATTGCCATAATTTTGCCCCTGCCAGAAACAGCAGAGCCAGTGTTATCACAAACAGTACTACCACCGTTCCCAGATCAGGTTGTGCCAGCAGTAAGATAGCCAGCGCAATCATGACCCCCATCGGTTTACAGAATCCCCAGAAGTTGTTTCTCACCTCTTCCACTTTTCTCACCAAATAACTGGAGAGATAACAAAAAAGCGATAACTTCGACAATTCCGCTGGCTGAATACGCAGGGGGCCAATCGCTACCCAACGTGATGCTCCATTAACTGAACTGCCAACAAACAACACCACGATCAACATCATGATCGTCATCAATAACATGACGTTGCTGTAACGCTGCCAAAATTCCATCGGAATACGTAGTGTGATAAGTGACAGACTAAACGACAGAATCAGATAAATGGCATCGCGACGCGCAAAGATAAATGGATCTTGTGCAAGGCGCTGACCAACCGGCATTGAAGCTGATGTCACCATCACAAAACCAATCACGGCTAACCCCAATATCATCCAGACCAGGGTACGATCATACATGACGATATCTGTGGGATCTGTCTCCACATTATCCGCCAGCCAATGTTTAAATTTACCAAGGCCTGGAATGGTCATTAGCCTAGCTCCTCCGCCAAACGGGCGAATTCACACCCCCGATGTTCAAAACCATTAAACTGATCAAAGCTCGCACAGGCCGGTGACAATAACACCATATCTCCGGTAATCAATTTCGGTGCAATTTCCCGCATCGCCTGTTCCATCGTATCCGTCAATCTGGATACTTCCGGGCGCAATTGTGCCAACTGATTACCATCACGACCAAAACAGTAAAGGCGAATGTTATTCCCTAATACATAAGGTCTGAGTGGCGCGAAATCTGCCTCTTTTCCATCTCCACCCACTAAAAGATAAAGTGTACCTTCCAGGGTCAGACCACTCAGCGCAGCCTGGGTACTGCCTACATTGGTTGCTTTAGAATCGTTTACCCAACGAACACCCTTTCTCATATGTACTACCTGAAAACGATGTGCCAACCCCTGATATGTTCGCAGTGCCCGCAGGCTCGCCTCACGAGGTATACCTACAGCATCCGCCAGTGCTAATGCTGCAAGTCCGTTGGTGTAGTTGTGTTGCCCGGTCAGACACATTTCCTGTGTGGACAACAGTGATTGTTGATTGACGACCAATTGCTGATGTTCATTATCAAGTTGATAATCACCCCGACCTATTCCAAAACTGATACAACGGCTATCTTTACCTGCCATTGGCAAGGTCAACTCATCCTGTGCATTCACTACACATACTTTTGCCTGATCATAGATACGCAGTTTTGCTGCACGGTATTGTGCTAATCCTTCAGGGTAACGAACCACATGGTCTTCAGTGACATTTAAAACTGTCGCTGCGGCTGCCCGCAGGCTGTAAGTCGTCTCAAGCTGAAAACTGGAAAGCTCCAGCACATATAGCTGGTACGATGGCTGTTTAGTCGATTGTTTTAACAGCGATAAAGCCGGGATGCCGATGTTCCCACCTACACCAACCTGCCATCCCGCTTCTTTTGCCATTTCACCAACCAGACTGGTCACTGTGCTTTTGCCATTTGAACCGGTAATAGCCACAATTGGTGCTGTTGCTTCACGACAAAACAGTTCAATATCTCCGACAATTTCAACTCCGGCGTCAGCCGCTGCCCGCAATTCAGGTGTTGCCAGTGCAATACCTGGGCTGGAGACAATTAAGTCAGCTTCCATCAACCATTGTGTATTGAAACTGCCTGTATGACATTCAACGTTATCAGCTAACTTATCAATTCCCGGCGGCAGGCTACGGGTATCCATCACACGTGGCGTCACACCACGCGCCATGAAAAAATCGACACAAGAAAGTCCGGTTAACCCCAATCCAACTATGACAACTTTTTTACCCATGTAGTTAGGAGTAATATAGTTAGGAGCAATATAGTTATGAGCAATATAGTTAGGCGCTGTGTTGTTAGTCATATAGCCCGTCATGATTAACGTACCTTTAATGTTGCCAGACCAATCAGCACCAGCATCAAAGAAATAATCCAGAAACGCACAATAACCCGCGGTTCTGGCCAGCCTTTCAGTTCATAGTGGTGATGAATAGGTGCCATACGGAAAATACGCTGCCCTCGTAACTTGAACGAACCAACTTGCAAAATGACAGACAGCGTTTCTACAACGAATACTCCGCCCATAATGACCAGCAGGAATTCCTGACGCAGTAATACCGCAATGGTTCCCAGTGCCCCGCCCAAAGCCAATGAGCCAACATCGCCCATAAATACTTGTGCCGGATAAGTGTTAAACCACAGGAAACCCAATCCTGCTCCGACAATTGCGGTACAAACAATTACCAGTTCCCCTGCACGGCTTAAATAGGGAATGTGTAGATAGTTAGCGAAATTAACATTACCTGTCGCCCACGCCACCAATGCAAATCCGGCTGCTACAAAAACTGTTGGCATAATTGCCAGTCCATCCAGACCATCTGTCAGGTTAACCGCATTACTGGTGCCCACAATCACGAAATAAGTCAACAGGATATATAGCAGACCAAGCTGCGGCATCACCTCTTTGAAAAATGGCACAACCAGTTGTGTCGCGGGTGTATCTTTACCAATGCTATACATTGTAAATGCCACACCCAGTGCCAGTACGGACTGCCAAAAATATTTCCAGCGGGCAATCAACCCCTTGGTATCTTTACGAACAACTTTTCGATAATCATCAACGAATCCTACGATGCCGTAACCAAGCAGAACGACCAGTACGCACCAAACGTAAGGATTATCCAGACGTGCCCATAGCAGAACAGAAATGGTAATGGAGAACAGGATCAGCAACCCGCCCATAGTCGGTGTTCCGCGCTTACTTAAATGGGATTCTGGCCCGTCATTGCGCACAACCTGTCCGATCTGTAATCTTTGCAGGTAAGCAATTAAAGTTGGTCCCATCCACAGCGCAATAAACAGTGCAGTCAGCAAGCCGACAATGGCTCTGAACGTCAGATAGGAAAAGACGTTAAAACCGGTGTGATATTTAACCAGATATTCGGCTAGCCAAACTAACATTGGAAGTTCTCCTTCAATGAGTTCACTACCTCTTCCATTTTGGTACTGCGTGAACCTTTAATTAATACAGAAATCGTTTCGTGTTTTTTCAGTAAAGGAAGCAGAGCTGCAACTAATTCAGCCTTGTTTGCAAAATGCTGCCCCCGGCCACTTGCATCAGAGATATATACACTTAAAGGCCCGACGCTAATTAATTGATCGATGTTTGTAGAGGCGATGGCTTCACCAACCTGACGGTGACATTCAACCGCCTGTTCTCCCAATTCCCCCATATCGCTGACAACCATCACGCGATAGCCGGGCATCCGGGACAACACTTGCGCTGCGGCAATCATAGAACCCGGATTGGCATTATAGGTGTCATCCAAAACCATTTTTCCCTCGGCCAAATGAACAGGGAATAAACGCCCCGGAACCGCTTTCAACGCCAATAGGCCAGCGTGAATATTATCGAGGGAAGCCCCTACAGAAATCGCCAGCGCACTGGCAGCTAACACATTGGCAATATTATGTTTGCCGGGTAGCGGTAACATAACGTTACAACTTCCAATTGGCGTATGCAGACAAAAATGCGTTTCCAATAACTGCTCTTGAATATCTGTCGCGTAAAAATCAGCTTCTGCTGTCGGGGTAATAGAAAAACGCCACACTGTCTGTTGCTCACTGCTAGCCTGCTGCCAGTTATGCCAGTCATTGCTCTCCAGATTGATAATGACGGTTCCTGTTGGTGAAAGCCCTGCAAAAATTTCACCTTTTGCTTTTGCAACTCCCGCCAACGAGCCAAATCCTTCCAGATGAGCAGAAAACAGGTTATTTACCAATGCACTTTCAGGACGTACCATTTCAGTGGTATAAGCAATTTCACCAATGTGGTTAGCGCCCAACTCAATCACGGCAAACTGATGTTCCTGAGTGAGTCTGAATAAGGTTAATGGCACACCGATATCGTTATTGAAATTCCCTGCGGTATACAGCGTATTACCACATTGACGCAAAATTGCTGCGGTCATCTCTTTCACCGATGTTTTGCCGGAAGAACCAGTCAATGCAACAACTCGCGCATTACTTTGCTGGCGAACCCAACTTGCCAGTTTGCCCATTGCCAAACGGGTGTCCTGCACGATCACTTGAGGACAATCAACATCAAGAGGTCGGCTAACCAATAATGCCCCTGCTCCCCGTTTCGCAACATCCGCCGCGAAGTGATGGGCATCAAAGTTTTCCCCTTTTAAAGCAATAAACAGATCACCACGAACTATTTTACGGCTATCAGTTTCTACAGACCGAATCTGAGTGGTAACAGCCTGCTGTTCAGAAACACAATGTAGTGTTCCTTCGGTGACTTGGACCAGTTGCTGTAGTGTCAATGGGATCATGCGGTCACCCCCAATAAACGTGCAACCGTCAGGCGATCTGAGTAATCCAACCGACGATTACCCACTAATTGATAATCCTCATGGCCTTTACCTGCTACCAGCACAACATCTTCCTCACCCGCCTGCATGATGGCACTGGTGACAGCTTCAACACGCCCATGAATAACCATTGCACTTCCCGGGTTGATGAAACCCGCCAAAATATCCGCAACAATAGACTGAGGTTCTTCGCTACGGGGATTATCATCAGTAACAACAACCCGGTCAGCCTCTTGTTCTGCAACGCCTCCCATCAGTGGACGTTTGCCTTTATCGCGATCTCCTCCACAACCAAATACACACCAGAGCTGCCCCTTACAATGCAACCGTGCAGCAACCAGCGCTTTTTCCAATGCATCCGGAGTATGGGCATAATCCACGACAACCGTAGGGTGAGCTGATGCCAAAAAGACCTCCATACGCCCACAGACGGGCATCAGACAAGACGCCGTCTTCAGCAATTTTTCCAATGGATATTGCAGTGATAATAGCGTTGCAAGCGCCAATAGCAGATTGCTGACATTAAAGGCCCCCATCAGAGGACTCTTGATAGTTCCTGTCCCCCAACTAGAGGTAAATGCAATGGAGGCACCTTTATTGTGATAACGAACTTCCTCCGCGGATAACCAACGCCCCTGCCAACTTTCCGGCAAACGATTTTCCATCGTGACAGCAACGGCTTCTGGCAGACAAGAGAGCCATTTCAGCCCAACCTCATCATCGGCATTAATAATTTTTTGTTTGACTTCATGGTTACTAAACAACAACCATTTGGCTTCTTCGTAATTTTTCATATCACCATGATAGTCAAGATGATCACGGCTTAAGTTAGTGAAAACAGCAGCCTGAAAAGGTAATGCAGCTACTCGCCCTTGAACCAGACCGTGTGAAGAAACTTCCATTGCTGCAAAAGTTGCGTGCTGATCGACGAGCTGTTGTAAATCAAGTTGAATATCAACGGCGGAGCCTGTGGTATTTTCACTGGGAACTGTCATACCTAGCAGGCCATTCCCTACCGTACCCATTACCGCACTGGTTTCTCCAAGAGCTTGACTCCACTGTGCCAATAATTGTGTTGTCGTGGTCTTACCGTTGGTGCCCGTCACACCTACCAGTTTTAATTTATTACCTGGATGTTGATAAAATTCACCTGCCAATTTCGACAGTTTATTATTTAAATCATCAAAATAGATAACTGGAACACCGTGTATTTCCTGAATAGTGCCGTTATCCGCTTTTCCCTTCGCTTCAGCGATCACCGCAGCGACCCCTTGAGCGATAGCTTGAGGAATGTATTTTCGACCATCTGCCTGGTGCCCTTTAACCGCAACAAACAGATCTCCGGCAGCCGCTTTGCGGCTATCCAATGTCATTTCTCGCAGCGGAAGCTCAGGAGCATCAACTCCCCAAAGAGCCAATAAATCGCGTAAATTACGATCTTCCACTTTTATCCTCTTTATTTATTCATCACAAATTAGTTATTAACCACGAACTCTTTTTTATCGTCCGCAGGCAATGCATCAGGCTCGACGTTCATCGTACGGAGAACACTACTCATGATGTTGCCGAAAATAGGCGCTGAAACTGCACCGCCATAATATTTACCTGCTTGTGGATCATCGACAATCACAACCAGTGCAAAACGTGGGTTACTCGCAGGCGCAACTCCTGCGGTATAAGAGATATATTTATTGACATACTTGCCATCCGGCCCGACTTTTTTCGCCGTACCGGTTTTGATTGCAATGCGGTAACCTTTTATTGCCGCACGTACCCCACCTCCACCAGGCAATGCCACACTCTCCATCATGTGCACCACTGTGCGCATGATATTCTCAGGAAATACTCGAGTACCCGGAACTGGGGGATCGACCTTAGTAATTGATAAAGGACGATAAATACCGAAGCTGCCTATTGTTGCGTAGACTCGCGCTAACTGTAACGGTGTTACCATCAGCCCGTAGCCGAAAGAGAAGGTGGCCCTCTCAAGATCAGACCACCGTTGTCTATTTTTTGGAAATACACCACTCTTTTCTCCGACCAACCCCAAATCGGTCGGTTTTCCCATCCCAAAGCGGTAATAAACATCTACCAGCTCCGAGGCAGGCATCGCTAACGCCAGTTTAGAAACACCAACGTTACTCGATTTCTGTAAAATCCCCGTGATGGTTAACTCAGGACGTGGCGCTACGTCTTTGATTTCATGTCCTCTCGAACCATACATCAATCGGTAAGGTCTGGTATCCAACACGGTATTTTCTTTAACAATGCCACTATTCAGCGCACTCATCACAACCAACGGTTTCACTGTAGAACCGGGTTCGAACATATCAGTAATGGTACGATTACGCATGGCATCTTTTGGCGTTCCCGCCAGATTATTCGGGTTATAAGACGGGCTGTTTGCCATTGCCAACACTTCGCCAGTGTTAACGTCTACCAATACGGCAGAGCCAGATTCCGCCTTGTTAAGTACCACAGCTTTCATCAATTCCCGATAAACCAAAGTCTGAAGACGCTCATCAATACTGAGAGCCAAATCATGAGCAGCTTTTCTGTCTACAGATGAAACATCTTCAATAACTCGCCCGGTGCGATCTTTACGAACAGTCCGGCTTCCCGGCTTACCTGTCAGCCAGCTATCGAAACTCTTTTCCACCCCCTCGATACCATTGCCATCAATATTGGTCACACCAATAATATGTGCAGTCACCTGCCCTGCCGGATAATAACGGCGGGACTCCTGGCGCAAATAGATACCCGGAAGTTTCAGTTTTCCAACATAATCACCAATAGAGGTATTAACTTGACGAGCAAGATAAACAAAACGCCCTTTAGGATATTCATTGATTTTACTGGTTAATTGATCAAGAGGAATGGAGAGCGCATCAGCTAACGCCTGCCAACGGGTGTCATCCGTAATACCGCCTTTTTCAAAGATTTCTTTGGGATCTGCCCAGACAGCATCTACAGGTATACTGACTGCCAATGGGCGTCCATTGCGATCGTTAATCATGCCACGGGCAGTCGGAATAGATTGGACACGCAGAGAGCGGGAATCCCCTTCTTTCACCAAACGATCAGGATTAATGATCTGCAAATAAGCCACTCGAATCAAAAGCCCGATTAAAGCAAGCGAAATGCCTCCACACAGTAAGACAAAACGCCATCTGACAAAACTGGCTTTATCTTCTTGTTTTTTCAACTTTAAAGAGCGTGCAGCTTTCATCGCCTACCTTTTAGTTGTCAACTGGACTTATTGAGTAATCACAATATTTTCTTGTACCGGATCGACATGTTGCATATGAAATTTTTCAGTCGCTATAGATTCGATCCGACTGTGGTCACCCAATGCATTTTCTTCAAGGAGCAAGTTACGCCATTCAATATCTTGGGCATCAATCTGAATTGCCTGACGTTCTTTCTCCGCAGTCAATAAGCGGGTCTGATGGGTGACCGTCACAACACTGATCGCTGAAATCACTACAGCCACCAGTAAAATCAATGGGATTTTGGCATTGCGGATTAAATCGCTGCCAATGACTCCCACTAATCCATGACGTTCACCTGCCATTATTCACCTGCCTTTTCAGCAAATCGCAATACCGAGCTTCTCGCTCTCGGATTGGTTGCCACTTCATCCCCTGAGGGTTTCAACCTGCCAATTGATTTCAGACTACGCCCCCCTAATGCTTTTAATTGCACTTCGGTAAGAGGCAAACCTGCTGGAACCTGTGGCCCCTGACTATGTTGCTGGATAAAGCGTTTCACTATGCGATCTTCCAACGAGTGGAAACTGATGACTGATAATCGCCCTTGTGGTGCTAAAACCTGTAATGCACCTTCCAATGCACGTTCTATTTCTTCCAGTTCACTGTTAATGTAGATCCTGATAGCCTGAAAACTGCGTGTCGCAGGATGCTTATGTTTCTCCTTAATTGGACTCGCCTGAGCAATTAGCTCTGCCAATTCTCTGGTCCGCGTGATGGGTTCTTCCTGATTGCGAGCAACAATGGCTCTCGCAATTCGTTTGGCAAAACGTTCTTCACCAAAAGTTTTCAGTACCCACGCAATATCATCTGCTTCAGCCTTCATCAACCATTCTGAGGCTGATTGTCCCCGGGTGGGATCCATCCGCATATCCAAAGGCCCATCACGCATAAATGAGAAACCACGTTCAGGATCATCCAGTTGCGGTGAAGACACCCCTAAATCCAGCAAAATACCATCGATTTTTCCAGCCAGACCTGCATCTCTTACATAAGTAGCCAAATCTGAAAATGGCCCATGAGTAATAGAGAAACGCAAATCAGTAATTGTTTTTGATGCTTCAATGGCCTGCGGATCGCGATCTATTGCCATCAAACGACCATTTGGCCCCAACTTTGATAAAATCAGGCGAGAGTGTCCCCCTCGCCCGAATGTTCCATCAATATAAATTCCATCTTCCCGGATATTCAGTCCATTGACAGCTTCATCCAGTAATACACTGGTGTGCTTAAAATGACTATTTGCCATGTTTATAGTGATAAATCCTGTAGCCTTGCTGATAAAGGTTCATGTGTGGATTGTTCAGTCGCAATATCACTCTGTACCTGCTGATACCAGACTTGCTCATCCCACAATTCAAATTTATTAAATTGCCCAACCAGCATGACTTCTTTTGTTAGCCCTGCATGCTGACGCAATGTATTGGCTAACAGAAGACGCCCTGCACTGTCCATTTGGCATTCACTAGCGTGTCCTAATAACAAACGTTGAACGCGACGTTCGGCTGGGTTCATGCTGGATAAGCGAGATAATTTTTCTTCGATGATTTCCCATTCGGGTAATGTATAGAGCAACAGACACGGCTGATGAAGATCAATTGTACAAACCATTTGACCTTTTGATTCCGTATTCAGTGTTTCCCTATATCGGGCAGGTACAGTAAGTCGCCCTTTAGTATCGAGATTAACCAGCGTTGCTCCACGAAACATACTCAGGTTACCCCTTGGTGGCCCAAATCTCCACATTATCCCACAAATCACCACAATTAAGAGTTTACGGATGGTATGAAAACCTTGTCAAGCCAGAGCCGATGTGCTTTAGCTAGATTTACAGAAAGATTTAAGAGAGAAAAAGAAGGATTTTTCAGATTTGGTAATATTTATAAAATATAACACTATGATAAATATGAATTATTTAATGATACTGACGGGGCTAATCTGAAAAAAATTTTTTAGGGCAAATAATTACCACTTAAATTAATTTATGTAATCCATATCGCATTATTGCCCAATTGTTAATCAGTGGTAATCTATCAATAATAAAAATATACTCAAGTTAAAATAGTATAAAAAGTAATAATAAAATGAAATAAAATAGAATACCAGAAACTACAATTATTTTAATATCAATCAAATAGAATATTTTCTTCCATTAAAGAAATAACATTCATTTATAGTGCCATTTTAAAAGAAAAAATCTATTTTTTTATCTTCAATAGCAGGTCAGCCATTTTTTTACTCATGGATTTTTGTTTAGAAAAATTTTAGTCAGAATAATCTTAAAATTAAGTCAACGAACCCATTTTAATGATTTTAGATACATGATAAGTACCCTCATATTACATGAGGGCACACAATCAGATTTTACGGCTCAAACTTCCGCGGCGACATAAATGACGGCGCATACGTGTCATTCCCGGAGCGGGTCTCTGTTTTTCATCCAGACTGGCTAATACTAGCGACAGAGCCTGTTCGGCAACATCACGATGGCGTTGTCCCACTGATAACACCGGACATTCAAGAAAATCGAGTAATTCATGGTCACCAAACGTTGCAATGACCAATTGCTCCGGCAATCGTCCACTGCGTTTAAGAATGGTATCCATCACTCCCTGGAGCAAGGCAAATGAAGTTGTGTATAACGCCTGAGGCACTGGATTATTTTCCAACCATGAAGCAAAAACTTCTGCGGCGGCTTCACGTTCATAACTGTTCGCATAAAGATAGTTCACTTTACGCGGATCATTTTCCCATGCTTCGCGGAATCCTTGCTCGCGTAAAAAGCTAACTGATAATTCAGGCAGTGCACCCAAATAAAGAACAGATTCTGACGGGAATTGACGCAATTCCTGTGCCAGCATTTTCGCATCTTCGAGATCATCCCCGACAACACTGACAAAATGTTCACTATCCAATGCACGATCAAGTGCGATAATCGGCAGAGAGCGATTTGCCCAACGTTGATAAAATGGATGTTCAGGAGGAAGAGCAGTGGAAACAATAATAGCATCCACTTGTCGCTGCAAAAGATGTTCAACGCAACGCATTTCATTATCTGGCTGATCTTCAGAACAGGCTATCAATAACTGATACCCGCGTTGCCGTGCCTGACGTTCAAGATAGTTGGCAATGCGGGTATAGCTCGTATTTTCCAAATCCGGTATCACTAAACCAATTGAACGGGTGCGCCCCGCCCGAAGACCCGCGGCAACAGCATTAGGATGGTAGTTATGCTCCCTGACCACTGCCATCACTTTTTCTACTGTCTTATCGCTGACACGATACTGTTTGGCTTTACCATTGATAACATAACTGGCCGTAGTACGTGAAACCCCTGCTAAACGGGCGATCTCATCCAGTTTCACATTAACCCCTCAGTAATATGATAGAAAAAGCCCTACTTTACAGTAGGGCCCGGTAAATATCTGTATATTAATCCGCATATTGCGATCTTTCATCGCATAATTTTCTCACCACGGCTGACACCAACAATACCTGAACGTACCACTTCCACGATTTCTGCAACCTCTCGCACAGCATCAAGAAATGCATCCAGTTTTTCGCTCGTACCCACCAACTGAACGGTATACAACGTTGAAGTGACATCAACGATCTGCCCGCGAAAGATATCTGTGCTACGTTTGATTTCTTCACGGCCATATCCACTGGCCTGTAACTTCGCCAGCATAATTTCACGTTCAACATGAGCACCGGCAGTTAACTCATTGACCCGTAGAACATCCACCAGCTTATGTAATTGTTTTTCAATCTGCTCTAATACCTTAGCATCGCCTTTGGTTTGAATAGTCATACGTGACAAAGTTGGGTCTTCCGTTGGTGCCACTGTCAGACTTTCAATATTATAGCCACGTTGGGAAAACAGCCCGACCACACGAGACAATGCGCCCGATTCGTTTTCAAGTAATACAGACAAAATCCGGCGCATGATCAGGTCCTCTCTGTTTTGCTTAACCACATCTCATCCATTGCTCCACCCCGGATCTGCATTGGATAAACGTGTTCTGTTTCATCAACGGTAACATCAACAAAAACCAGACGCTGGTTTTCAGTCACTTCACGCAAAGCCTGAGTCAGTTTACTTTCCAGTTCATCATACGTTCGGATAGATACACCAATGTGACCATAAGCCTCTGCTAATTTGACGAAATCAGGTAGTGACTCCATATAGGATTGAGAGTGGCGACCGGCATAAATTATATCCTGCCACTGTTTCACCATCCCTAAAAAACGGTTGTTTAAGTTCAGTACCAGCACCGGCAAACCATACTGTAATGCAGTGGACAGTTCCTGAATATTCATCTGAATACTGCCATCTCCTGTCACACATACTACGGTCGCTTCCGGTTTCGCCAGCTTAACCCCCAGTGCTGCCGGCAAACCAAATCCCATGGTGCCTAAGCCACCGGAGTTAATCCAGTGTCTTGGCTCATCAAATGGATAATGCAGTGCGGCGAACATCTGATGCTGGCCGACATCTGATGCGAGATAGGCTTTTCCTTCGGTCAGGCGATAGAGGGTTTCAATCACCGCCTGCGGTTTTATTTTCGGACGGGTGCGATCATAATCAAGGCACTTGCGGCTACGCCACTGTTCAATGGAAAGCCACCAATCTTTTATGGCATCCGGATCTTGTGTATCTTCCGTTGTATCCAACAACTCCAGCATTTGACCAAGTACCTGTCTGGCATCACCCACAATCGGAATATCAGCCGTTACAGTTTTGGAAATTGATGTTGGATCGATATCAATGTGTAATACCGTCGCTTTCGGGCAATATTTAGCAAGATTATTGGTAGTACGATCATCAAAACGCACCCCCACAGCAAAAATAACATCAGAATTGTGCATTGCTTTGTTGGCTTCAAACGTGCCATGCATTCCCAACATTCCCAGACTCTGCCGGTGAGTCGCAGGAAAAGCACCAAGCCCCATCAGCGAACTGACAACAGGAAGATGAAAATGCTCTGCCAGTTTCAGCAATTGCGGTGAACACCCTGAACTGATGGCACCACCGCCCACATACAGCACTGGCTTTTTCGCATCCAGCAGTGTTTTCAGCGAACGCTTAATCTGTCCTTTATGCCCCTGTATCGTGGGGTTATAAGAACGCATACTGATTTTTTCTGGATAAACATAGGGAAATTTCAGTGCTGGATTGACAGTATCCTTAGGAAAATCAATAACAACAGGCCCTGGCCGACCGCTTGCCGCCAGATAGAAGGCTTTCTTGATTGTACTTGGGATATCTTCTGCTTTCTTCACCAGAAAACTGTGTTTTACGATAGGACGCGAGATCCCTACCATATCACATTCTTGAAAAGCATCATTACCTATCAGAGAGCTAGGCACCTGACCAGACAGCACGACCATCGGTACTGAATCCATATAGGCTGTTGCAATTCCCGTGATAGCGTTGGTTGCTCCTGGTCCTGAAGTGACTAATACAACCCCTGTTTTTCCCGTTGAACGAGTATATCCATCTGCCATATGAACAGCTCCCTGTTCATGACGAACCAGAATATGCTCTATTCCCCCAACCGTATGCAGGGCATCATAAATATCCAAAACTGCCCCACCCGGATAACCGAATACATGTTCAACGCCCTGATCGATTAACGATCTGACGACCATTTCGGCTCCTGACAACATCTCCATCGAGTTTGCCTCCAGGCTCTGTTTGCAAGTTAATGTCAGAACTTCATAAGGCCATCATAAGAAACAACCTTACTTATTCCATTTCTTATTTATATAAAATGAATATGTAATAAGCGTACTTAATCATGTTCATTTCATGAATACATTGAACCATTAACATAACGTTAGATACCAAGGTTATCAAACATCAATTCACATACTAAAAACATTTTTTTAAAAAAGATATTGGCATTGAGCTAATTTGAACCAGAAACTACCGTGTTTTTATGCTTTATTTTCAATAATCTTTTTTGTCATTTCTTTTCAATCCCGATACATAGATTCAATTTCACTCTGATAATGCTGTGAGATTACTTTGCGCCGCAATTTTAGTGTTGGCGTTAATTCACCTTTTTCCATGGAAAAAGCCTCTGGCAACAGAGTAAAACGTTTCACCTGGTGGAACTTCGCAATATTTTTTTGTAATTCTTTCAGGCGTTGTTCAAATAACTCGATAACCTGATGATTACGCAGTAACTCAAAACGACTGTGATAATGGAGATTAATGGATTTTGCATAATCCTCCAGCGCTTCATAGCTAGGTACAATCAGTGCAGAAACAAACTGACGGGTATCAGCAATAACAGCAATATGTTCAATAAAACGATCCTGACCTAACGTCCCCTCAATCAATTGTGGAGCAATATACTTTCCTGTTGATGTTTTCATTAAATCTTTCAGGCGTTCTGTAATGAACAAATTGCCTTTATCATCTATCCCTCCTGCATCTCCGGTGCGCAACCAACCATCTTCGGTGAAGGCATGAACAGTGTCTTCCGGCCGGTTAAAATATCCCTTCATCACGATTGGGCCACGAACCTGAATTTCTCCCTCAGTACTAATACGAACATCGATTCCGGGTAATGGACTACCAATCGAACCTAACAGATAATTTTTTTCTTCCCAACAGGAAACGGTGGCACAAGTTTCTGTCATACCATAGCCATACTTGATATTGAGTCCAACAGACAAGAAGAAACGCATAATGGAATCGTCAAGGCGTGCTCCCGCGACTGGCAGAAAACGGATCCGGCCTCCCAATATTTGGCGAAGTTTGTCCAATACCAACCGATCTGCCAGTTTTTCGCCACATAAAGAGAACGGACACCCTTTCTTACTGTTTAATTGACGTAACCAACGACTTTCACCCCGTTTGATTGCCCAGTGAAAAATCATTCTGCGCCAAAACGGCGCACGGGAAACTTTTTCAAGGATTGCGCTATACACTTTTTCATAAAAACGCGGGACAGAGCACATCACTGTCGGTCGCACATCAACCATCGCTTCACGCACAAAATTTGTGTCAGTCAGATAAACATTCAAAGCGCCTGTATGCATGACGTAATAACTCCATGCACGCTCAAAAATATGAGATAACGGCAGAAAGCTCAGAGATACATCCTGCTCAGTCAGCGTCAATCGCTGGTCATGCAGATAAAGTTGAGCAGCCACATTCTGGTAATCCAGCATGACACCTTTAGGCTCTCCTGTTGTGCCTGAGGTATAAATCAGAGTAAAGAGATCACGCAAATTCTGCCCTGCGATACGGTTATCAAGTTCAGATTGATATTGTGACCAATCGGTCGCAATAAATGTTGATAAATACAACGCTTGCGGACATTCCTGCAAATCAACAGATTCATCCAGTACAACCAGATGATTAAGCTGCGGACACAACGCTATCAGAGTCACCGCAACATCATATTGTTCCTGTCCTCCAACGAATAATACCCGTACACCAGCATCATTAAGAATAAATGCAGCCTGCTCACGGCTACTGGTGGAATAAAGCGGTACAGTGACAGCACGTAGCTGTAAGATAGCCAGATCTGCCAATGACCATGCCATTGAGTTATGCGCAAAAATACCGACTTTTTCCTGAATCTCCACACCAAGCGATAACAAGGATTTTGCGATAGATTTTGTTTTCCTATCGACATCCTGCCAGCTCATTTCAAACTGTTCTGATGGTGACCATTGGCGAAATGCAATCTTTTCAGGATACTTGCTGATTTGCTGCTGTAATCGCGTGATCAAGTGATAAGAGTGCAAAGAATTTGTTATCACAATATATTCCTGTTCTAAATCTTCGGTTCATCATATTCAGCAAAGATAACTGACTACTTTTCAGCTTACATGTGTTAGCTATTTTCGCGCAGTCTACCCATTCCTGATGAAAGGGGGAAGAATATTTTTAAGATCTTCTCCCCCCTGACGGGGGAAGTTTGCAGGATTTATCAGATAACTATAGATATGTAGAACTAAATACCACCTTATACCTGCTCACTAAGATCTCTTAGTAACGATTTCATCCATTGGTGCCCTTTATCTCTGTTCATAGAAGCGTGCCATATTAAATAACAAGGACAAGAAATGTTACTATTGGACAGCGATACTGCCCGTATATTTAATTGTTTGGAATAGTGTTCAACCATCCATTTAGGCGCTATAGCAACCAAATAAGTCTGAGACACAATGTTGAGAACACTATTTAAATCTGTTCCCTGATAAGAGATCGAATCCAATAATTCACTATTTTCGTAGTAAGGTTTACTGAATGAATCAGTATTATCTAATGTCACAATCGCATGTCTCTCCTCCAACAATTGCTGTTGATTGATACATTCACTAATTCTGGGATGTTTTTGGGAAACAGCCAGAACCAACTCGTCATTAAATAATGGGAAATGCTGAAAATCAGGATGTTCAAATTTGGTATAACTGATAACGAATTCTATTTCTTGATATTTTAATTGCCGCTCAATATTTTCGCTAATTTGTGTTTTAATCACCACATCAATATTCGGAGAGTGTTTTTTTATTTCTCCAACAATTTGAGCAGCTAAACGGATATCAAGTGGGCTGCAAATAGAAAGATTAAATGTTCTTGTGCTATTATCAGGATCAAACCCGGCACCGGGTAATTCATTATGCACAATCTGAAGTGCCTGCTTAAGTGGTCCGAAAAGCTGCTTTGCTCTTGCTGTTGGCTGAATTCCCCGCCCATGCCGCACAAATAACTCATCATCAAACATCGTTTTTAAGCGGGAAACTGCGTTACTGACCGCTGGCTGTGACATACCTAATGCCTGAGCCGCGCGTGTAATATTCTGCATTTGCATAACAGCATTAAAAACAGTAAGCAAATTGAGATCTACACTACGCAATTGAACTTCACAGGGTTCTTTTCTTCCCATACCTGTAGTTACTGAGTTGTATCCAGCCATTATTTAATTTCACTCCACTATATTTATTACAGCGTTCTCATTAAGGAATGAATATTGGCAACTTTACCATGCAAAATTTCAACATTTTAAAAAGCCATATCAATTAATGAGAGCATTTACCCAATTAGTTATAATTTAATTGAGATTGTTCCTTGTACAAGAAATATGCATACAACATATTCTTATCTATACCCTATGAATTTCAATTCACTTTAGCGAAGTAGGTATAAAAATCAGTCGATAATAACAGGATAACAATCATAAATGATTCAATAGTAAATGACTGTATTCCAATTACCAAACCTATGCAGGCTAAAACCAACTTTTTATATATCGCTAAAATTCATCAAGAATAAACTGTCTATCAGAAATTAATATCTATAACCATTTTCAGAAAGTTTATTTTTATAAAAATCGCTTTCAGAAAAGCCAATGATTTACATTAATAAAAATGAAAAAATACCAACCATAAACAGCATAACTGTTTAATATTATTAATAATTTATTTTTATTGATATGTAAATTATAAATATAGTTATTATTTATATGTCTAAGAAAACCATAGTGAATATTCATTTCATCCCTGTCTCTTCAATGAACATCTGTGTAAAAACACAAACATCATATCTATTATCCATTAAGGCCGGATTTTACTTCATATATTGATACGAAAAATAGATAAAAGCATCGCTAAAAATGTAAAAAATAGTCACTAAGGCTAAATGCAGGTCAAAAAAAGAACTATCAATGAATATTATTTATTCTTAAGCCATTATTTATGCTGCTTGACATTGTTTTGCAGATAACGTATCAATAAATATATCGAACCGATAATACTCGTTTAACAGATTTTCAAAGGTTGACTTACATGATTCACAATTCCCGTCTACTAAGCCTACTACTAATCGCCTTTAATGTGCGCGGTATGCTGGTAGACTGAATTCTAAGTTAACTTTTTACCAGAGATAAAAAAACCCGCGCCGTACGCGGGTTTTTTTATACCGGCTCGGCGCTCTAAAACTCAACATGACAGCCAATCGACAGGAGCACCACATGAGCCAGCAAGTCATTATTTTCGATACAACTCTGCGTGACGGGGAACAGGCGTTACAGGCCAGTTTAAGTGTGAAAGAAAAACTGCAAATCGCTTATGCATTGGAAAGACTAGGCGTTGATATCATTGAAGCCGGCTTCCCGGTTTCTTCTCCGGGGGATTTTGAATCAGTCCAGACTATTGCTCGTGAGATTAAAAACAGCCGCATCTGTGCATTGTCCCGCTGCGTTGACAATGATATTGATATTGCGGCTGAAGCTTTGAGAGTTGCAGAAGACTTTCGGCTGCATGTGTTTTTAGCCACCTCCAGCCTGCATGTCGAACATAAATTAAAAAAAGGGTTTGATGATGTTGTCGAAATGGCAGTCCGCTCTATCAAACGAGCACGCAATTATACCAATGATGTCGAGTTTTCCTGTGAAGATGCCGGTCGCTCCAATATCGATAACTTATGTCATATCGTAGAACAGGCTATCAAAGCAGGAGCAACAACGATCAATATTCCTGATACAGTCGGTTATACAATACCCTACCAATTTGGTGGTATTATCCAAACCTTATTTAATCGGGTGCCTAATATTGATCAAGCCATTATTTCTGTCCATTGTCATGATGATTTAGGCATGTCAGTAGCCAATTCCATTACCGCAGTTCAAGCCGGAGCCAGGCAGATTGAAGGAACAATTAATGGCTTAGGCGAACGCGCCGGAAACTGTTCACTGGAAGAAGTGATCATGGCAATCAAAACCCGCCAACAAATGTTGGGAGTGCATACCAACATTAATCACAAAGAAATTTATCGTACCAGCCAATTAGTCAGCCAAATCTGCAATACTCCGATTCCAGCTAATAAAGCGGTTGTAGGCAGTAATGCTTTTGCCCATTCGTCAGGTATTCATCAGGATGGAGTTCTGAAAAACCGCGAAACTTACGAAATCATGACGCCAGATTCCATCGGCCTGAAAGATACCCAACTGAATCTGACTTCCCGCTCTGGCCGCTCTGCCGTAAAACATCGTATGACTGAAATGGGCTATCAGGAACAAGATTATGATCTGGATGCACTGTACCAAGCCTTCCTGCGGTTGGCAGACAAAAAAGGTCAGGTGTTTGATTACGATTTGGAAGCCTTGGTATTCATTAATCAACAACATCAGGAAAACGAATACTATCGACTGGATTATTTTAGCATCCAATCCGGAACCAATATTGTCCCAACAGCAACTGTGCGTCTGGCGTGTGGTGGTGAAATGAAATCTGAAGCTGCGACCGGAAATGGGACTGTCGATGCTATCTATCATGCTATTAATCGCATTACGGGTTATCCATTGAAATTGATCTCCTATCAATTATCCAGCAAAGGTCATGGGGAGGATGCTCTCGGACAGGTCAATATTATTGTGGAATGCTTTGGTCGCCGTTTTCATGGTATGGGTTTGGAGACAGATATCATTGAATCATCTGCTAAAGCGATGATCCACGCTCTGAACAATATTTGGCAGGCAGAACAGGTTAAAAAAGAAAAGCGACGTATACAAGACTTTCTTTCTAAAAACATTAACCAGAATATTTCCCAGAAAAATATATCTCAGAACGTTACAAAGGAAGCGGAATAACGATGTCAAACCACTCTATTGCAAACAAACAAACATCAACTCACCACCATATTGCAGTATTACCCGGTGATGGCATCGGCCCTGAAGTCATGAAGCAAGCCTACAAAGTGTTGGATGCTATCCGTCATCGTTTTAATATTCGCATCACAACCAGCGAATACGATATTGGGGGAATTGCCATCGACCGGCACGGCAGCCCTTTACCTGAAGCAACAATCATTGGTTGTGAAAAAGCAGATGCTATCCTGTTTGGCTCTGTTGGTGGCCCCAAGTGGGAACATTTACCACCAGCCAGTCAACCAGAACGGGGCGCATTGCTACCATTACGCAAGCATTTCAGACTATTCAGCAACCTGCGACCTGCGCGTTTATATGCTGGCTTAGAATCTTTTTGCCCGCTTCGTCATGATATTGCGGCAACAGGTTTCGACATTTTATGCGTGCGAGAGTTGACTGGCGGGATCTATTTTGGTCAACCCAAAGGACGGGAAGGAGAAGGAAAATACGAACGCGCTTTTGATACCGAAATCTACCATCGCTTTGAAATAGAACGAATTGCACGAATTGCTTTCGAATCCGCTCGCAAACGACAGCATAAAGTCACTTCAATTGATAAAGCGAATGTTTTACAAAGCTCTGTCTTATGGCGTGAAGTCGTTAGTGAAATTGCGAAGGAATATCCTGATGTTGAGATCAATCACATGTATATCGACAACGCCACCATGCAGTTGATCAAAGATCCTTCTCAATTTGATGTTCTGTTGTGCTCTAATATTTTTGGTGACATTTTATCCGATGAATGTGCCATGATCACCGGTTCAATGGGTATGTTGCCTTCTGCCAGCCTGAATGAAAAAGGATTTGGCTTATATGAACCTGCTGGCGGCTCAGCTCCTGATATCGCTGGCAAAAATATCGCTAACCCAATCGCCCAAATTTTATCCACGGCACTGTTGCTGCGTTATAGCCTTGGACGTGATGATATTGCAGATGCTATTGAGATTGCTATCAATGATGCCCTGGAACAGGGTTATCGAACGGCTGATTTAGCAGGTAAAGATAAAGCAGTCAGCACTGATAAAATGGGAGATATTATTGCCCGATATATTGCCGAAAGACGCTAAGCGTCAAACGCTAAACGTTAAATTTAATGAAGAAGAGCTAATATTGAAAAAAGCCAGTAAGTCACCTTACTGGCTGGCGACTCTCTATGAAATTCCACTGTTGAAAAAATGTCTGAGAAATGATTTAACCAAGGAAATAGCTTTATGGAAGCAAAATAATCTGAATGTCGAAGAATTGTGAGAAAATTGTCGATGCTCATTGATTACATCTGTAATTTCATCACTGGCTTGAGTTACAAGACCAGTGCAGTATGAGAGGAGTAAAAATGAGCTCTTTTGGATGGTTTGACTTTAAATGTGCATGGTTTACACCTCCGGAAGGATAATTCACAGAAAAAGCCAAAGTTATAAACATTTATAGTCTGACAATGATAATTTTATTCACTTTTTCTGTGGATATGTATGTGAAAAAGTCAGGGGTAAGACAGGTATAATTTTCTTTCACATTTTACAACGCCTTATAAGATTAAATAAATACCTATTATTTTTCATTACGTTAATGTTTATACTCCCCTTTTTCACAACCTGTGCGATACATCACAATTTCTTGCCTCACTCTCACTGAGCAAATATCAATCAATGATGAATTTATCCACAGGATATGCCTTTTAGTTAAACAAAAATTGCTTATTTTTGTAGAAAACCGCCTTTGATAAGGCTGTAAATCAAACCAGTAATCCCACTTTTTACCACTTATCCCATAAATCTGTGGATAACATGGTGTAAGATCCTGTTTATTATCACTGGGAAGAGGTGAACAATCATAATGAGTCTATTTTTAATACTGAAAATACACCTGAAAAAATCTTTTATATCATGCTATTATCAAGTCAATCAGCGTACTAATAAACTTATAATGAACTTCCACAACCACATGTTCATTTTTTAAACACCATTAAATATGTCTTATAAATATGCAATTCATACCGCCGGCACCACCAGAAAACGAACAACAATTACTCGAACGTGCTCAATCTCTGGCAGGTTTAACCCTGGGAGAGCTAGCCGCACAAGCCAATCTCCCTATACCACCTAACTTGAAACGTGATAAAGGTTGGGTAGGCATGTTACTTGAATATTATCTGGGCGCAAATGCGGGCAGTAAACCTGAACAGGATTTCGAGCATATCGGTGTTGAATTGAAAACGATCCCAGTGGACAGAAAAGGTACACCTCTGGAAACAACCTTTGTCTGTGTCGCACCTTTAACCGGTAACAGTGGTATCACATGGGAAAATTGCCATGTCAGACGCAAACTGTCACGTGTTCTATGGGTACCTGTTGAAGGAGAAAGAGAAATTCCCCTTTCCGAACGTCGCATTGGTTCTCCACTCCTCTGGAGCCCAAATCCGGTTGAAGAAGAACGACTAAGATGTGATTGGGAAGAATTAATGGACTTAATCGTCTTAGGTAAAGTTGAGAATATTACCGCCCGTCACGGTGAAGTACTCCAATTACGTCCGAAGGCGGCAAATAGCCGGGCATTAACAGAAGCTATTGGTGAATATGGTCAACCCATTATGACACTTCCCCGCGGTTTCTATTTAAAGAAAAGTTTTACAGCACCATTATTGGCCCGTCATTTTTTCGTAGGATATGATTAACGCAATCAACAAAGCTGCAACCTGAAAGATGACGGGTATTAATATTTGAGTATTAATAGGAGAATACTTTATATAATATTTATCTCTCGTATCCTGATATTGATAAAAACCAAATAAAACATAAGATAATCTATACTGATAAAAAACCAATCTGATAATCTCGTCAGGTATTTGAAACTATTTCTAATAAATTTACATTTGAATGAATACATATAAAAACAGAATTTTTACTAACATAATTTTTTTGGCTATTTAGTTTTTCTTGTGGCATAGTAATCTCATTCTTTCAGCCATTACTTTTCACTACTTACTATTTATTACTAATTAGAGATTAATATTTATCTCTTATGGTTTACTCTCTGGCTTAAGGCTACATAAATTTCAAAATACAGTACAACCACAAAGGATTCCCCTTCAGTATCTCTAATATGACTGGGGTAATTACAGCTCATGAAACTGCAACCGGAAAAACGCAGAGTATAAAACAGTTAATCATTATACCTAATACCACTCTTCCATAATTCCGTTTTGATTTAGATTTAATATAGGAAGATTGAAATGATAAAAAAACTTAATATTGCATGCAGTAACAATGTATGCGATTTTTTTAATAGTGAAAGAGAAACTATCAATATTAATGAAACTAATTTTATTGATGTATCCGCTGTGGTTATTTCATTGGAAGATACATTAAATGGTGAATTAAAACGTATTGAAAAAACAGGTTATCCACTTCCTATTTATCTTGTCATATCACCGGATGAATCTATACCGCCCAATCTTTTATCTCGTATTACTGGTATATTTCAACCAGAAAAAGGCAATGAAAAATTTTATGGGAAACAACTGGATAGAGAAGCAGAGAAATATGAAAACAACTTATTGCCTCCTTTTTTTGGTGCCATAATCCAATATGTTTCACAGGGTAATTCTGCCTTTGATTGCCCAGGACATCAAGGCGGACAATTTTTTCGCCGTCATCCCACTGGATTACAATTTTTCAATTATTTCGGTGAAAACTTGTTTCATTCAGATCTATGTAGCTCCGATGTTTTTATGGGAGATCTACTCACTCATGAAGGCGCGCCCTGCTCTGCCCAAAAGAATGCAGCGAAAGTCTTCAATGCTGACAAAACCTACTTTATCCTCAGCGGCACTTCTTCTGCTAATAAGGTCGTATTGAATGCTTTATTAACTCCCGGTGATCTGGTGCTTTTCGATAGAAATAATCATAAATCTAATCACATCGGCGCTCTTATTCAGGCAGGAGCAACGCCCGTTTATCTGGAAACTGCCCGCAATCCATTTGGTCTGATTGGAGGTATAGATGCTCATTGCTTTGATGAAGATTATCTGCGTAACTTGATAAAAGAAGTTTCCCCTGAACGAGCAGAAGAAAAACGCCCAATTCGTCTGGCCATCATCCAATTGGGGACATATGACGGAACTGTCTATAATGCCAGACAGGTCGTGGATAAAATTGGTCATCTTTGTGATTATATTTTGTTCGATTCTGCCTGGCTTGGTTACGAACAATTCATTCCGATGATGGCAAATTATTCACCATTATTATTGGAACTTAATGAAAATGATCCCGGCATTCTGGTCACACAATCTGTCCACAAACAACAAGCCGGTTTCTCTCAGACATCACAGATCCATAAAAAAGATCGGCACATCAAAGGACAGCCACGTTATGTAAACCACAAACGGTTTAACCACGCCTTTATCGCCCATGCATCTACCAGCCCATTCTATCTTCTTTTTGCTGCCCTTGACGTCAACGCCAAGATACATGAAGGAGAAAGTGGCCGGCAAATGTGGATGGATTGCGTGAAAATTGGCATTGAAACACGGAAATTGATCTTACAACAATGTCAACATATCAAACCGTTTATTCCAGATACCATCGATGGCTGTCATTGGGCGCATTATGATACAGATGAAATCGCAAATAACCTGCGTTTCTTTGATTTTCTGCCGGGAGAAAAATGGCATTCATTTGAGAGTCATGACAAGCATCAATACTTTGTTGATCCTTGCAAACTTTTACTTATCACTCCGGGAATTGATATCAATGTTGGAGAATACACTCAATTCGGTGTACCTGCGATTATTTTGGCATACTTCCTGCGCGAAAATGGTATCATTCCGGAAAAATGTGATTTGAATTCGATCCTGTTTGTGCTCACCCCTGCCGAAAATATGGCCAAAATGACCCACCTTGTCTCCCAACTTGCTCGTTTTGAGCACATGTTGGAACAAAATGCCCCCTTAGAAATTATGTTACCTACACTCTATCGCACTTATAAAACACGCTATCTTAACTACACTATTCGCCAATTATGTCAGGAAATGCATGATCTATATGTACGTAACAACGTCAAACAATTACAAAAAGAGATATTCCGAAAATCTCACTTTCCCAAAATAGCCATGAGTCCTCAACAAGCCAATATTGAGTTTATCCGTAATAATGTGGAATTAATTCCCCTGCAAAATATTGACAAGAAAATTGCAGCAGAAGGTGCAATACCTTATCCCCCTGGCTTATGTTGTATCGTACCTGGTGAAATTTGGGGAGGTTCTGTATTAAGCTATTTTCTTGCTTTGGAAGAATGTATCAATCAATTGCCAGGTTTCGAACAAAATTTGCAGGGGGTTTATTCCCAAAAAGAACCTGATGGCTCCACTCGTATTTATGGATACGCTATAAAACCCAAAACAAGCTAAATTCACAAGGACACGATTATTTTCTGTCTGATTTATTATCATCCTGCGGTGGTCTGTGTATGACCACCTTACTTAACTTTCGACATAATAAACCAAAGTCACTATCTTTTTCTCAGTATAAAATGAAATTTAGTGTTATCCACTTGATCAATGGCTAAGTCGAGCAGAGAGTTGGGCAATATCTTGATTTCGGTAATATCAATATGTCCCGAAGATGGATGATAGTGAACATAAATAGTTCCAACCAGTGGATAACTGCCATTCTCTCTGTTCTGAATATAAATAGAACAGGTGATTCGATTACTACTCGCTATTGAAGGAATGTGGGCATACTTGATGTCATTTCCGGTCTTAACCGAAGAAACCTTCAAATGATTAATACCTTCTGCATCAATCATCATCACATAATTACCGTCCTTAGCATCAGTGGTATCTATCAAGCTCAGGCTGATAATAAAATTAGATTGCTGATAAAATACAATCTCACTTGTCTCAATCACAATAACTCCCCTGTTTATTTCACCATCTAAACAATCACTCAAAAACCAAAACCATTTTATTGCTGCGATGGTTCAAAACTGTACAAAATACTGCATAAAATTATGCAGTATTATTGTGCTTAGCAATGTAGTTTGAAATCTATTAGTATAGATTTTAAACCTTTTATATATATTTATAATTAATAATTTAAATAATAACAATATATAAATCACATTATTTAATAGTCTTAAAATGAAACTAAAGATACTATTTTCACTGGTAACAATCAGTTAGTTTTCTCTGCTATTCAAATACTTTTTCACTTTTTTCAGCGCCATCTGTCTTTTTAATGGCGATAAGTAATCGATAAAGATAATACCATGCAGGTGGTCAATTTCATGTTGCATAACGATAGACAAAAAATCTTCACTTGTCACTGTAATCGCTTTACCATGCCGATCCAGAGCTTCCACCTTTACTTTTTCAAATCGCTCTACGTCTGCGTAATATCCGGGAATAGATAAGCATCCTTCTTGATTTACAGACCGACGCTCTTTTTCAACGATTTTAGGGTTAATTAAAACCAGAGGTTGATTGCGTTCCGGCGAAATATCAATGACTAACACAGCCTCTTTTCTTCCCACTTGAGGAGCTGCCAACCCAATACCATTACCCGTGTCATACATTGTTTCCAACATATCATCAATCAGAGTTTGGACATCCTCTACATCAGTGACATCAACGCATTTCTGCTTCAATCTTTCATCAGGAATTGTGAGTATATCTAAAACAGCCATAACCATTCTCCTTTATTCACGAAGCGGCTAAAACACCTCTTACGTCTGATTCAGAAAAAGTAGTATCTCTTCCCATCCAGATGGATTGAAAAATACTTTACCACTAAAAG
This sequence comes from Xenorhabdus sp. NBAII XenSa04, assembly GCF_963866145.1. Classification (NCBI taxonomy): domain Bacteria; kingdom Pseudomonadati; phylum Pseudomonadota; class Gammaproteobacteria; order Enterobacterales; family Morganellaceae; genus Xenorhabdus; species Xenorhabdus sp. NBAII XenSa04. The sequence continues at coordinate 5,828 of NZ_CAWMEB010000398.1, read as the reverse complement.
GCAAGCACGCTATACCCAATGGATTTCAAGATAGAAGATACAGGCAATTTTAATTAATATCGGTAAATTATAGTGATAAAAAATGCCAACCGAGAAACCCGGCCGGCATACGATTTTTTATTTACTTATATTGTAACATTATATTTTTTCTACAGATTTTCTGTTTCCAATGCTTGTGATAAGTCAGCAATCAAATCATCTACATTTTCAATGCCTACTGAGATACGGATTAATTGTGGTGTGATACCTGCCGCCAGACGTTTTTCCAACGGAATTGAAGCATGGGTCATCGTAAATGGCTGACCAATCAAACTTTCTACGCCTCCCAAACTTTCTGCCAACGTAAATAATTTCAGAGCCTTAATTACCCTATTCGTATAACCATCATCACCTTTCAGCACGATAGAAATCATGCCACCAAACCCTTTCATCTGCCGTTTCGCCAGTTCATGCTGAGGATGAGCGATAAGACCGGGATAAAAAACTTTTTCTACCTGTGGTTGTTGCTCTAACCAATGAGCAATCTTCTCTGCGTTGCTGATATGTCGCTCCATACGCAGGGCCAATGTCCGTATTCCACGCAGAACAAGAAAACTACTAAAAGGATCAAGAATTCCGCCAATCGAATTTTGCAAAAAAGCAACCTGCTCTGCCAGTTCAGGATTATCACCTACCACCGCAAGCCCTGCGACAACATCCGAATGGCCGTTCAGATATTTAGTCGCAGAGTGAACAACAACATCAAACCCTAAATCAAGCGGACGTTGAATATAAGGCGAAGCGAATGTATTGTCCGCAACACTGATAATCTTATGGCGTTGAGCTATCCGGGCAATCGCCGCTAAATCAGCCAGTTTGAGTAGTGGATTTGTGGGTGTTTCAACCCAAATCATTCGGGTATCTGGTTGAATGGCCGCTTCCAATGCCTCAATATCTCCCGCTTCAACATAGGTGACGCGCAAACCAGCCGTCCGGCGACGTACTTTTTCCAGCAGACGATAAGTTCCGCCATACAGATCATCTACGGCAACAATATGACTGTCTTTATCCAGCAATTCCAGAATAGTCGAACTGGCCGCCAGGCCAGAGCCAAAAGCATAACCCCGGCTACCATTTTCCAGCTCAGCAATTGCACGCTCCAAAGCATCACGTGTAGGATTCCCACTGCGGGAATACTCATACCCTGTATGCTGACCCGGTGCTGGTTGTGCATAAGTGGATGTAGCATAAATTGCAGGCATTACAGCACCAGTATGGTCAGGGATATAACCAGCATGAACGCTTTTAGTATCAAATTTAGTCATTAATTTATTCCTGAAAGAGATTAATTGAGTTGTTGACGCCATGCGTTCAGCACATCCGTACGAGTAACAAGGCCGATGAAGTGATTACCATCATCAACAATCAGCGCTACATGACCCGCATCAAAAGTCGCAACCAACTGCTCTAATGGCGCTTTTTTATGAAGAGTATTAACCTGACTGGTCATTGCCTGACTGACAGGCAAAGAGAAATTACGGGAATTAGCCTGAATAGCATGCATTAAATCCCACTCATCTATGATGCCGACAACTTGCTCATTATCGAGCACAGGGAGCTGTGAAATGTCATACAACCGCATTCGTCCATGAGCAATTTGCAAGGTATCCTGTGGAGAAACAAAAACCGTCGCACCATCCCGGTAACGATACGTTACATAATCGCTTAAATCGTTTTCTTTCTGCTGTGAACGCAATCCCTGCTCCAATAACCAATAGTCATTGAACATTTTGGACAAATATTTATTGCCACTGTCACAAGCTAAAGTCACCACCCGTTTTGGTGCTTTTTGCGCACGACAATAGCGTAAAGCAGCCGCCAATAACGTACCTGAAGAAGAGCCAGCCAGGATACCTTCCTGTAACAGCAACTTTCTTGCACAAGAAAATGCTTCTGCATCCATGATCCGGTAAGCATGACGAATCTGGGAGAAATCCCCAAGCGGAGGGATAAAATCCTCCCCAATACCTTCGACAAACCAACTTCCTGCTTCATCGTAGTGGCCGTATTCAACGTAATCAGCCAGAATAGAACCTTTGGGATCAGCAAGAACAAATTCAGTATTAGGAGAAACTTCTTTGAAGTATTGGCTTAAGCCGCCCAATGTTCCACCAGAGCCGACTCCCACAACCACCGCATCCACGTCATGTTCCATTTGCTGCCATATTTCAGGGCCAGTCGTTGTCGTATGGGCCAGCGAATTCGAAAAGTTATTGAACTGATCGATATAATAGGCTCCGCTGATTTCCTTTGACAAACGTAAGGCATAATCCTGGTAGTATTCCGGGTGTCCTTTACACACATCAGAACGTGTCAAACGAACATCCGTCCCTAGTGCTCTCAGGTGATATATTTTCTCCCTGCTCATCTTATCCGGTACAACCAGAATCAGCTTATAGCCTTTCATAGCAGCAACCAGCGCCAACCCGATACCAGTATTACCCGCTGTAGCTTCAATGATAGTGCCACCAGGCTTTAGCAAACCCTGCTTTTCCGCCTGCTCAATCATTGAGAGTGCAACCCTGTCTTTAATAGAACCACCTGGATTTTGGTTTTCTAACTTAATAAATAACTGACATGGGCCAGTGTCCAGATGGGTCAGTTCCAGTAATGGTGTATTTCCAATCAGTTCCAGAACCGAACGTGGTGCTGACATATTAGCCTCTTAATATTCAGTAATATTTAAAAATAATACTTACAGATTAATAAAGGATAACGCTGCATAGCGGCAGATTTAAAAGAACAAATCAAAACTATATATAACAAAATGTAATTAATTACTGGCTAAAAACATAACGCGATCAAATTCCCAGAAATTCTGTCAGAATGATATACGCTTAAATTATCCCTTTTATATTTTTTATGCTGCAAGATATTCGAATTGCAGTATGTCAGAGATATGCATAATACACACAGCCAACAATGATAAAGAGGAAATAGATTATGTATAACATAACATTATCCAGAGAAGCCCAATTGGCATCATTAATACTGTACGCAGCAGATATGAACATACAATATTACAATAATCCAACTCCTCCTCCTGACCCGCGTATAGAAAAAGATGGCTGGAAACTTGTCGGTTATATTAGTGGTAATGATCTGTCCTTCTCTGTAGATCCAAAAACTAATAAGCAATTTTTAATTATGTTGCCTGTTAGTGTCTGTTATGGATATATCGCAGAGAATAAAAAAACGCCAAAAGAGTATGTTATTGTTATTCGCGGGACAGATATTTCAAACCTATTTGAAGCTCTACATGATCTTGTTCCTGTTTTCACCTCACCATGGGCAGATACTCCGGAACAAAAAGTCAGTATCGGTTTCTATAGCATTTATAATTCATTAAAACTTAATATTGTTGATCCTGAATATAAAGGTGATCTCCAATATCTCAGATTCTGCAACGCAATTGCACAATTCATCGGAATCAACACGCCATATACCATACTTGGTCATAGCCTTGGCGCTACCATTGCTGCTTATCTTATGAGAGATATTCCGTTACTTGGTGATAAACATAAAGCCTGTTTATTCGCCAGCCCAAAACCGGGAAACCATGAATTTGTTACCTATATTGACCACCATTTCTCCAATTATGCAGTCTTCAACTACGAAAAAGATCTGGTTCCCCATCTTCCCCTGCATATTCCACTCATACTGGAATATGAATCCCTGTCAAAAGTGACCTTACTCAAACCACCAGATGGCCTGAACATAGCTGACAGTTTGGGATGTAATCATTATTTAGCCAGTTACATTGCAATATTGGATCCAAATCAATTCAGGCACCTGATCTTAGAATCTAAAACTCCAGATTCAGAAAAGCATAAAATGGTATCGTCTTGCATCTCATTAACATAATCATCTAATAAAATAACAATAGGCAACTGATTGATATAAAAACTTAATAAACAGGAGAAGAAAAATGAGAGGGCGTGGTTACACATACAGAACAATACTGATATTACTGACAAGTTTTCTGTTCAGCCCGATCTTACGGGCACAAGGGGAAACTCATTTGTTATTCCACATGGGATTGGGAGCTAATGGAAAATTCTTTGTGGGAGGAACACTGCAAAATAAAGGTGATCAACCTGTAGCAGGTGGTTACCTGGCGATTTTGCCTCTTAATATTCAATGTGAACCACAATCCCTGATCGTGTACTCATTTGATTCCCTGGCCCCTGAGGAAAAAAAGACATTTCGCATTCCTGTAGATATCCCGCTCAGTAGTTATCATTTAATGGGTTTTGTGGCTTATGATGACATGGGTTTTTCTCTTCCCACTGTGGATGAAACAGCCAAAATCATCAAAGATCGTGAACCCAATGAACGTAAGGCATGCCAGTTGGCACGAGAAACAAAAGTTACTCATAAATGAAGAAAATGCAGAAGATACTCCACACTCATTAAATTTTTAAAATTATGGGAGGAATATAAGTGTTATATCCTATTGCGATTGAAATTGGTGTTGCGAACCACGCTTACAGCGTGGTTATGCCCTCTGTACTTGATGCTAATTCGATGTGTTATCCGGCTTTATAACCATTGGGATTCCGTGACTGCCAACGCCATGCATCATGGGTCATTTCTACAATGGTACGGCTTGCTTTCCAGCCCAGTTCACGTTCAGCTTTCTCCGGGCTTGACCAACATTCAGCAATATCTCCCGGACGACGTGGGCAAATTTCATAAGGAACAGACTTACCACATGCCTGACCGAATGCTTCCACCATTTCCAATACACTCGTTCCTTTGCCAGTTCCCAAGTTGTAGATATGCAAACCTGATTTCCTGCCAACTGCATTCAATGCCGCAATATGTCCATCAGCTAAGTCAATGACATGGATATAATCACGGACGCCTGTTCCATCCGGTGTAGGATAATCATTACCATAAACAGACAGTTTTTCCCGGCGCCCTACCGCCACTTGGGCGATATACGGCATTAAATTATTAGGAATGCCTTGCGGATCTTCTCCCATCGTACCAGAAGGGTGTGCCCCGACTGGGTTGAAATAGCGTAGTAATACCACTGACCCGTCATTTTCCGCATGATGGAAATCAGACAGGCAACGTTCCACCATATATTTACTTGTGCCATAAGGATTTGTGGTATTACCCACCGCAGATTGCTCTGTGATAGGCACAATCGCAGGATCGCCATACACAGTTGCCGATGAGCTGAAAATGATGCTTTTCACACCTGCTTTGTGCATGCTACGCACCAATACCAGCGTTCCATTAACATTATTATCATAATATTCAAGCGGTTTTGCGACTGATTCCCCAACTGCTTTCAAGCCAGCAAAGTGGATAACTGACTCAATTGAGTGACGGGAGAAAACAGAATCCAGGAATGCTTCATCACGAATATCACCTTCGTAAAACAGCGGCTTGACACCAGTCAGTGCTTCAATACGGTTCAAAACCTCACAATTAGAATTACACAGATTATCGACAATAATCGGCGTCATTCCCGCTTCAATCATCTGGACACAGGTATGGCTGCCAATGTACCCCATTCCACCTGTCACTAATATTTCCACATTTACCTCTTTTTCAATTAGACTGATTAAAACATCCATACAATCAACAGAATAATATCGCTTTTCAGCTTCTTATCGATATAAATAGCTTTCATAATAATGATACACTCATTTTTCTCACTCCCGGTTGTTGTCCTAATGAAAATGCGGTCATAAATCCTTCAACGCACGCTAAGAGTTAGCCACATAGATAGACTGACAGCAATGATTGCCACAGGCGTTCAATCTTATTTAGCC
>NZ_CAWMEB010000397.1:0-8861 GCF_963866145.1 Xenorhabdus sp. NBAII XenSa04 | reverse complement strand
CTGGACGAAATGCCGCCACAGACGCGCAAGCTGTTGCTGTTGATACAGGACTGGATACGGGACAGCGGTCAGGCTCGCCATGAGAGGATTTTTACCCGCAAACAGTTGCGTGATGCGGTGCAGTGGGGCGATACCCAGCTCAAGCTCCATCTCTCGCGGCTGGTCGAAATGGAATACCTGCTGCTGCACAAGCGCGGGCTGACGTTCGCCTATGAACTGCTGTTTGACGGTGACGACAGCAACACCGCGCACCTGTGCGGCCTTATCGTACCGTGACAGGACAGGTATGACTTACTCCGGTCGGGGTAAATGGATAAGCAGTCGCCCGCGGGTCGGGGGTCAGTCGGCAGGCGGTCGGCATAGCAACATCCCCGCAAAGACAGACACCGCAAGACGTCAAAGCAAAGCGGTCGGGTTAGCGTAAAAAACACGGTTCCCGGCACCTTCATTTAACCCATCGTAACCGTCTTCTTGCACAGACAGAAAGGAGCTTCTCATGGCATCGACAACACTCAGACAACATATCGAGGACTACCTTGAACACCTCGACGCCCTGCGCTACACACGGCAAACCCGGCAGCACTGCAGAAGCGATCTGATGCAGTTCGCGCGCTGGTGTGACGAACGGGGGATAACCCGGGCACAACAGGTGAGCTTTCCCCAGCTGGAAAGCTGGCAGCGGGGACTGTCAGCCCGGAAGAACTGGCGGGGTCAGCCCCTCACGGGCAGCACCATCGCGAAAAAGCTGACCCACCTGCGTAATCTGTTCAGCTGGCTGGCGAAGCGGCAGCACCTGCTGTACAACCCGGCGCAGGGGCTGGAGTTGCCGCGGCAGGAGCGGCGTCTGCCGTGGGGCATGCTGAATGAGCAGGAAACCCGGCAGGTTTTAGCCCTGACCGGGGACAATCACCCGCTGAGGGTACGGGATCGCGCCATGATGGAAACGTTATGGAGTACAGGCCTCCGGCGTTCAGAAGTCCAGCGGTTACAGGTCAGTGATATCGACTTTGCCGCCGGGGCGCTTACTGACACGCTACGCTTGCCTTTTCCTCACTTTTTATTTTCCTCACTGCAAAAACGCCCCGCTCAACAAACTGAGCAGGGCGTTATTTATTGATTTTAATCAAAAAACGATTATTTATTCGGACGCATAGCCGGGAATAAGATCACGTCACGAATGGTATGGCTATTAGTGAACAACATCACCATACGGTCGATACCAATACCCAAACCCGCTGTTGGCGGCATGCCGTGTTCCAATGCAGTTACGTAGTCATCATCGTAGAACATGGCTTCGTCATCACCTTCGTCTTTCTGACGAACCTGCTCTGCAAAACGTTCTGCCTGATCTTCTGCGTCGTTTAGCTCGGAGAAACCATTACCGATTTCACGTCCACCAATGAAGAATTCAAAACGGTCAGTAATGAATGGATTATCGTCATTACGACGCGCCAGTGGAGAAATTTCTGCCGGATATTCAGTAATAAATGTCGGCTGAATCAGATGGCTTTCCGCAGTTTCTTCAAAAATTTCACACTGAACACGGCCTAATCCCCAACCTTTTTCAACTTCAATACCAAGAGATTCAGCGATAGCAACAGCTTTAACCATATCATCCAGATCCGCAACGTTGGTTTCCGGGCGGTATTTGCAAATTGCTTCTTTCATGGTCATTTTCACGAAAGGTTTGCCAAAATCGAACTCTTGTTCGCCGTATTTGACCAACGTCGTACCCAACACTTCCTGAGTCAGTGTGCGGAACAATTCTTCAGTCAGAACGATCAAATCCTGATAATCAGCATAGGCCATGTAGAGCTCCATCATGGTGAACTCTGGATTATGACGTGGTGAAACGCCTTCATTTCGGAAGTTACGGTTGATTTCGAACACACGTTCAAAACCACCCACCACCAGACGTTTCAGGTAAAGCTCTGGCGCTATACGCAGATACATGTCGATATCCAGCGCATTGTGGTGAGTAATAAATGGACGCGCACTCGCTCCGCCAGGGATCGCCTGCATCATCGGCGTTTCAACTTCCATGAAGTTTTTGCTGATCATGAAATTACGCAACGCAGACATCACACGGGAACGGATCTGGAATGCCTTACGCGATTCATCATTCGAGATCAGATCCAGATAACGCTGGCGGTAACGGGTTTCCTGATCCGCCAGACCGTGGAATTTATCCGGCAATGGGCGTAATGCCTTAGTCAGTAAACGCAGTTCACTACAATGAATAGAAAGCTCGCCGGTTTTGGTTTTAAATAATTTACCGCGTGCACCTAAAATGTCACCTAAGTCCCATTTTTTGAACTGCTCGTTATAAATGCCTTCCGGCAGATCGTCACGGGAAACGTAGATCTGAATACGGCCGCCCATATCCTGCAAGGTCGCAAAAGATGCCTTACCCATGATACGGCGGGTCATCATACGACCTGCAATAGTCACTTCAATGTTCAGTGCTTCCAGCTCTTCCTGAGTCTTGTCATCGTATTTTGCATGCAGATCTTCAGAAATGTTTTCACGACGAAAATCATTCGGGAATGCAATACCGTTGCTGCGCAGTGTAGCCAGTTTTTCACGGCGTGTTTTCAGTTCGTTATTTAAATCAGGAGCCTGTTCAGCCCCCTGCTGTTGTTGTGACATTTTAGTTCCTCATAGGCCAGCTTTTAAGCTTGCTTCAATGAATTTGTCCAAATCACCATCCAGCACAGACTGCGTATTGCGGGTCTCAACACCTGTACGCAAGTCTTTAATGCGGGAATCATCCAAAACATAAGAGCGGATTTGACTACCCCAACCGATATCCGATTTGTTCTCTTCCATAGCCTGTTTATCAGCATTTTTCTTCTGCATTTCCAGCTCGTACAGTTTAGCTTTCAACTGTTTCATCGCCTGATCTTTGTTTTTATGCTGAGAGCGGTCTGTCTGGCACTGAGTAACAATACCTGTCGGTACGTGAGTAATACGCACCGCAGATTCGGTTTTGTTGACATGCTGACCACCCGCACCAGAGGCACGGTATACGTCGATACGCAAATCAGCAGGATTGATTTCGATATCAATGTCATCGTCAACTTCCGGGTAAATAAAGGCTGAGCTGAATGATGTATGGCGGCGACCACCAGAATCAAACGGGCTTTTACGTACCAGACGATGTACGCCGGTTTCTGTACGTAACCAACCGTAGGCATATTCACCGATAATTTTGATGGTAGCAGATTTCAGACCGGCAACATCGCCATCAGATTCTTCAATAATTTCGGTCTTAAAGCCTTTGGATTCCGCCCAACGCAAATACATGCGCATCAACATACTCGCCCAGTCCTGTGCTTCCGTACCACCAGAACCTGCCTGTAGATCCAAATAACAGTTTGCACTGTCATATTGGCCAGAGAACATGCGACGGAATTCAAGCTGGCCTAATTTTTCTTCCAATTGTTCCAATTCAGCTACCGCTTCATTGAAAGTTTCTTCATCATCAGCTTCAATGGCCAGTTCCAACAAGCCGTTTACATCTTCTAAGCCTTGCTCAAGCTGATCAATCGTTTCTACAATGCCTTCCAGCGATGAACGCTCTTTACCCAACGCCTGTGCCCGTTCCGGTTCATTCCAGACATCAGGCTGTTCCAATTCAGCATTGACTTCTTCTAAACGTTCTTTCTTGGCATCATAGTCAAAGATACCCCCTCAGAACTGCTGTCCGCTCAGACAGGTTCTGAATATGGTTTTTTACCGGATTAATTTCAAACATATTTCGTGTCTTATACGTTGTGTTTTTATAAAAAACGATGTTTTTTACAGAAAGATGATCGTATGGATATTTTCGAACCGCGTATTGTAACGGATCTGGCAAAGGGTTTATAGCATTTCAAGTGACTTGCCACATAATCATACGTGATTATGTGGCAATGGATAGATGGTTAATCACACTACCTTAGCCAATTGATCGACTCAGCCAGTAAGGCCAATTCAGTGAGGCCAGATGTGCTGGATTAAAAGCTGAACATCACGGTTACCGCGAAATTCGTTGATATCCAGTTTATAAGCCAGTTCCACCGTCTTAACGCTGTTATCTGGCCAGAATTTTGTATCGATGTTAAACGCAATACCATCCAACATCGGCCCTCCGTTTAACGGTTCAAGCATGACTTTCAGATGATTTTCACCAACAATCCTCTGTTGCAGGAGCTTAAATTTACCGTCAAATACCGGCTCAGAAAATGCCTGCCCCCAAGGACCTCCATCCCGCAGGATCTCAGCAACTTCCAGTGACAACTCTTTTAATGTCAGTTCACCATCACTCCAGATAACACCTTCAAGTTGAGCGACATCCAGCCAGTCTGCCACCAGTTCAGAGAAACGGCGCTGAAACTGGCCGAATTTATCCTGCTCAATCGATAACCCGGCTGCCATAGCATGGCCACCAAATTTCAGCATTAATCCCGGATATAAGGTTTCAAGGCGCTCAAGGGCATCTCGCATATGGAGCCCATTGACGGAACGACCTGAACCTTTTAGTGTTCCGTCTCCCGCAGGAGCGAAAGCGATAACCGGACGATGAAAACGTTCTTTAATACGAGATGCTAAAATGCCCACAACTCCCTGATGCCATTCAGGATGATAAATAGCCAGCCCGTAAGGTAATTCAGTATGAGTACGTTCAATTTGGTCACAGATCTGCAAGGCTTCCTGCTGCATACCCTGTTCAATTTCACGGCGAGTTTGGTTCAATCCATCTAATTCACAGGCAATTTGTCGTGCCTGTACAATATCATCAGTCAACAGCAATGCGACGCCAACGGACATATCATCCAGTCGCCCTGCTGCATTTAACCGTGGGCCCAGGGAGAATCCCAAATCACTGGCAACCAGCTTTCCTGATTCCCGTTTGGAAACATCCAGTAATGCACGAATACCGGCACAACAGCGCCCTGCCCGGATCCGGTTCAATCCCTGATACACCAGAATACGGTTGTTGGTATCGAGAGGAACGACATCTGCTACTGTTCCCAATGCCACCAAATCAAGCAATTCTGCCAGATTCGGCAAAGGGATACCCTGTTGCTCAAACCACCCTATTTTACGTAGTTCCGCTCTGAGTGCGGACATCAGGTAAAAAGCAACACCAACACCGGCCAATGCTTTTGAAGGAAAGGAGCAATCCACCAGATTGGGGTTAATAATGGCATCTGCGGCTGGCAGTGTTTCCCCCGGCAAATGGTGATCTGTGATGATCACTTTAATACCGTACTGATGTGCTGCCGTAACACCCTCATGGGAAGAGATCCCATTATCGACGGTAATGATCAGATCAGTCCCTTTTCTGGCGACATCATTCACGACCTGCACACTTAATCCATAACCATCGTCAAAACGATTAGGCACAAAATAATCTAGATTCCGATATCCCATTGCACATAATGCACGGATGCTTAATGCGGTACTGGTTGCTCCATCAGCATCAAAATCACCGACAACAACAATGCGCCAATGTTGGTGCAATGCTGTAATAAGCAAGGAAACAGCCTCTTCAATGCCATTGAGAGATTGATAATTAAGTAACCCTTTCGCTCCGCGTTCTAACTCATCAGCCTGGCGTATACCACGTGTAGCATATAAGCGGCGTAATAACGGATGGATACTATCGGGAAGGTGGCTATCATCCGCCGCTGGGCGGCGGCGGAGTTGTGTTTTTCTATTCACTGGGCTTAATTCACTACCTGTTATTCACTAAATCAGGATCGGTTGGATGGTTATTCAGCATGCTGCGCTAATGCGTCAGCTAAATCTTTTGGCGGCATAAAACCACTAATCATACTGCCATCTTTGAGTATCATAGCTGGTGTTCCACTGACACCAAACTGTAAGCCGAGCTCATAATGTTTGGCAATATCCTTTTTACAACTTTCAATAGGTGAAATTTTCTCGTCTTTAAAAGCATCATCCAATGCCTTAGCAGGCTTCGCACTGCACCAAATAGATTGCATATCTTTCGCTGATTGGTGTTGCAGACCATGACGAGGGAATGCCAGATAACGGATAGTTATTCCCTCATCATTATATTTCTTAATATTTTCATGTAACTTACGGCAATATCCACAAGTAATGTCTGTAAATACAGTCACGACATGTTTTTCTTTTGGAGCCTTATAAATGATCATTTGATCTTTCAAGGCTTCCAGTTTTTTTACCAAAGCCTGATTAATCACTTGTTTTGGTACTTTTCCACTGAGATCGTAAAGTGGCCCCTGGAACAGATATTTACCGTCATTGGATATGTAAAGAGTCCCATGCGGGGTTAAAGCAGTACTTACCCCGGTAATATGTGATGGCGTGATACTTTCTGCCTTAAGTCCCATTTTTGACAATGAGTTATTAATCATGCTGTCGTCAGCAAAAGTATTGTTAGCAAAAGCAGTTAGTATTAAGGAAAGACAAAACGCAATTTTCTTCATTACTTTGTTCCTTTTTGCACCTTTCTTCGCAAACTATTCATAAACAGTGCTCAATGAACGGCCATTTATGAATTGTTATCCGCGAGGATGATGTTGTTGATGCAGCACTTTAAGACGTTCAGTTGCCACATGTGTATAAATTTGTGTTGTGGAGAGATCACTGTGTCCGAGTAACATCTGCACAACCCGTAAGTCAGCGCCATGATTGATTAAATGTGTTGCAAAAGCATGGCGTAAAACGTGTGGGGATAAACGCTCGGAATCAATACCAGCCAATACAGCATAATGTTTGATCCGATGCCAGAAAGTCTGGCGCGTCATCTGTGTTCCCCGTTTACTGGGAAAAAACACATCGGAAACTATGCCATTCAATAACCATGGGCGTCCATACTCTAGATATTGCTCCAGCCAGTAGAGAGCTTCTTCACCTAAAGGAACTAATCTTTCTTTGTTCCCCTTACCTATGATCCTGACAACGCCCTGACGTAAGCTCACATCTGATAATGTTAATCCAACCAATTCAGATACGCGTAATCCACAGGCATAAAGCACTTCAAGCATCGCTTTATCCCGCAGTTCTATTGGTTGCTCAGTCGAGGGCGCGTTTAGCAAATCTTCAACCTGTTTTTCGCTTAAATCTTTTGGTAAGCGCTTAGGTAATTTGGGGGCAGATAACAGCGCGGTTGGATCATCCGTCCGCATTTTTTCACGATAGAGATATTGAAACAATCTGCGCATGGCACTCAACAAACGCGCAGAGCTACTGGCTTTATAACCGCCATCTACCCGTTCAGCCAAAAATGATTGTAGTTCGATAGACTGTACAGAAAGCAAATCATAGCCACCATACACCAGCCAATTATTCAAAGATTGTAAATCAAGCCGATAAGAAGCCAATGTGTTTTCTGCCAGATCTTTTTCCAGCCAGATCGTATCCAAAAATTGTTCTATCAGGGGATTAGCCGATGGGCTCTGTTCCGATACATCAGTTTTTAATACGTGTTTGCTTGGCACAAGCCCTCCTTTATATCTGCGCCTTCCGATCGGCTATTATGCCTGAAAAAGCAATTCTTCTGTTACAATACCCCCTCTCATATTAGAAATTCTCTGATAAATAATGATGAAAATTGGTCTCTTTTACGGCTCTACCACTTGTTATACTGAAATGGTAGCAGAAAAAATACGCGATATTCTTGGTGAGGATCTGATCGACCTACACAACGTCAAAGATTGTGATCCTAAATTGATGGAAGAATATTCTGTCTTGATCCTCGGCATTCCTACATGGGATTTCGGTGAAATACAGGAAGATTGGCTGGCTATTTGGGATCAACTTCCATCACTGAATTTGACAGGGAAAATTGTTGCCATGTATGGCATGGGCGATCAAATTGATTACAGCGAATGGTTTCTGGATGCTCTAGGAATGCTGTATCACCATTTACTTCTTACGGGCGTGCAGTTTATCGGTTTCTGGCCGACTGAAGGTTATGAATTCACCAGTCCGAAGCCATTGACGGAAGATGGCAAACAGTTTGTCGGCCTTGCTCTGGATGATGTGAACCAGTTTGAAGAGACTGATGAGCGTTTGAATCAATGGAGTATACAGATATTGTCAGAAATGGAAGCACTGTTTTAGCATCACTTAAGTTTCCTTAAGAGTTCAGAGCGAGCCTGAAAAGCTAATCCAGATAAAGCAGCCAGGAAGGCTGCTTTATCTGGTTACTTGCAATTATCAGAAATTTTAATAAGAGCGGCTTTATGAACTACGTCATTTTCAGAAGCAAACACGGCAATGCCTTTGACGGATTTACCCGCTTTCAGTGTGCCCTGATTCAGCTCTTCATCAACCGTATCCAGCCTAAATTCTTTTTTATCAGGTGAGTAAGCTTTCAAACAAAGCTTTGACAAATCAATATCCTTACCGGATAAGTTCGCTACTGCAACTTCGAAGGATTTAGTGTAAGCATTTTTGCTACCCACTGACATAGAGCCGTTAGATTTCTCTGTAGAATAAACTACAACATTATCAAGAGTAGAGGCGTTTGCAACAAAGCAAAAGCCAGCCAAAGTAACTGATGCGACAAGTGTGGAAACCTTCATATAAGTCCCTTCTTTAAGATGAAATTTCGTAATAACTGTACGTATGCAAGATACAATCTCAATTATAATACTACCTTTAAGTAACTAATCCATCAGAAAGTGGCATTTTAAATAAGCTTGCAAAATAGCAGATCACTTGGAGGGAACTCAGTCCAATTTTTGCGATCTGATTAATCGCCAAATCAAAAAAATCCCAAAATGGACTGAGTGATGCGAATCATAGCACCAATTCCCCGAAGTGAACGACGTCAGATGAAAAAATTTATTCATAAAACCCGGGATAAAGATTATGCCCGC
>NZ_CAWMEB010000396.1:0-3744 GCF_963866145.1 Xenorhabdus sp. NBAII XenSa04 | reverse complement strand
TAAGCGAGCGGTATTACAGCTAGGCTGGGGGATACTTTTTATGCGGCCACGGTGGCTGCGGATGCTGGTGGTTTTTCTGCGTAGTAGGCGATGTTCTTGGTTCGTCTGCTTAGGGTGTCTATACCGACGATATTCAGCATTTTTGGGGTAGTATTGCGGGACTCAAAATAGTGGAATAGCTGGATCATGCAGCACTTCACCATCAACGGATCGATATCTTCTAAGTAGATTGAGACTTCTCTCAATGCCTCAGGACCGTGGCTCTTGATCAGGTTTTCCATCCAGTGAATGGCGTTGATGCCAGAGCCACAGCAGGGCTCATAGAAATCTGCCGAGGACTGTGAGCCAACAGTGAACGACAGCAGGCGGCCAATCTCTGGAGGGTGGGGAAGTAGTGGGTGCCTTTCTTGTGGAAGCCAGACATGCTCAGGACGTAGCCCAAAACATCGCTGGTGGGATCGCGCTTCATGGCGACAGACAGGACATGGGAAAGCTCGAAGGCGACCGACTGGAGCTCCTCCGGGATTTCTTCCCTGGCGGGAATAGACCAGTCTGCAAATACGCCCACTGGTCGATGAAGGCCTCAGCAAACCGAGAGGTGCCCATTCGGTAGCGAGACTGCTCAATGAGAGATAAAGCCTTAGATGTAATTTGTTGTGTTTCTGGTGACATAAGCGCTCCTGTTTGTTCTGACGAAACATTCAAGAGGTAGAAACGAAGAACCCCGCCGAAGAGAGGTCCTTCGCTTTCCTGGTCGCCTTAGTGCCGAAGCAAAGACGTCTTGATAAAGTCGGGACAACCGGACATTTCCCGGTCGATAAAGTCCTGACGTTTCGCCAGCGGCCATTTCATGAACGCCGCGAGCGGGATGCGCTTTTTCGTGTTAGTATTGCCTTGCAGCATAACAAAGCTCCTTAATTGCTTGATTGTGTTGTAAGGGCTGCAACGAAGGTCGAAGAGCGATGCCGCCCTTATTTATGATTTTTACAGCATCATAAAATAATATCAATGGTCAATAAAACGATACTAATAATCAGAACCACCCGCATAGCGGGTGGTTTTATGTTTAAGAAGCTAACGCATCTTAAACTGGCTAAAGCCATAAAATAAAAAACTTTCACATGTGAAAGTATCCACATTCCCCACCTCGCACGATCCCAACCTCCAAATAACTTGTCTATATGCCCAAAATGGGCGGTTAGTCGTTCTGTAGAAAGTAATTGTTAGTGAGATATTGATAGCTAGGATTACATTTCGGCAGGAGCTGTGGCGACGATTATCATCAGTCCTCTAAAGACGCTGGGTTGACTATCGAGCCATATGGCTGCTGTGACCTAAAGGCAAATATCAGTCATGTAGAGATGATCGATATTGAATTTATTGAACCAATTTCAGAGGAAGTGTATGCGATGAACATAATCAACAGAATTATCTTGACGCTGGCGTTCAGCGTGTTACTGAGTCCCCCCCTCTGGACGAAGATCCTATTTTTAGGGGACTCTCTCACACCGACCGTCAGTCAAGCTTATCAACGCCTCAGTGCTCAATCGGTTGAAGCCGAATATCGGGTCGGTTCAGGCTTACACAGCCAACGTCGGTTTGATTGGTTTCAACACATTGAGAAATTCGATTTGACACCTTATAACGAAATAGTGATTGTGATGGGTACAAACGACCTAGGGTCTGTTGACGTTTTGTGTTCATCATTTATTCTGACCACATGGGTAGCCAGACGATGACAAATGCCAGTGCCACCATACTGGCATAATTCCGTGCTAATTTATCGTATCTTGTTGCGATTGCACGAAAATGCTTAATTCTGGCAAACGCATTTTCCACTAAATGACGATAACGATATAAACCCTTATCAATCTTTTTATCCGATTTTCGGCTATTGTTCCGGTAGGGAATGACCGGTGTCGCGCCTTTTCGTTTGACGATTTCCCTGAAAGCTTCACTATCGTATCCTTTATCCGCAATAACAAAATCTGAAGTGGGAGATTGTGCAAGGAGACTTTCAGCATGAACGATATCATGTGTTTGTCCCCCGGAAAGCTCAAAATGGACAGGAAAACCGTAACTGTCTACGGCTAAATGGATTTTGGTTGAGAGTCCGCCACAACTTTTACCTATGGCCTCATTTTCCTCTGAGGCGGCGCCCGCACTATGCTGATGTGCACGGATAATACTGCCATCAATAAACAACCATTCAGTATCCGTGTCTTCAGACAACATTTGGAATAATAAATCAAAAACGCCTTTTTTTGACCAAGCATTAAAACGTCTGAATACGGAGTTCCATTTGCCAAATTTCTCCGGCAATTCACGCAATGGAATACCCGTTCTCATCCGGTAAAGAATGCCTTCGAAAGTCAGTCGGTGTTCCTCTTTATTGTAGATAAGCTCATTTTGTTGCATGAATAAAAATAGCTTATTCCACAAAGGAGCTGGTAACATAGTTCTTGGCATGATGTTCTCAAGGTAACGGTTTTTTGGCGAAAACAAGGATACCAGATCATCATGCCGTTCCAATTCCCCTCACAAAACATCCACAACCCCTAATTAAGCCAAAAGATATAATCCCTTATGTGCGTAAAGTATGGCAATTTGTTCGTGCGATACACCAAAAAAATCCGCGTGCCCGAATTGTTGGGTATCCCCTATTCCCTTGCTTAAGAGAGATGTAATGACCAGTACAGATATCAAAGTACCATTTAAATATTGTAAGATTGAGCGAGCAGCTAAGTTTCTTAAATGTGAAATATCAGATCTGATTAATGGTAGTGTTAATGGAAGATTATCTATTTGTCTTAAGCTAAATAAATGCGATGCTCGATTTTAACATCCTATAACATTGGCTTGTTGAAGCCAGTCGTGTTGATTTTTACCTTGTTTAAAATTGGCAAAAATGCCCAACGTATGAGAAAGCAGTTTTCTCGATATTCGATTACTCAAATGCCACAAATCCCGCGCCCAGCATTTCTCAATCGCGAATTGTCCGGCGAGTTGACCAATCACGGTTTCAATTAAACGGCGCTTGGTGTTAATCATTTTTCTCGTTTCCCTGGGGATGGGAGCATCCATATTGGTACGCACCGGGGTGATCATCTGAATGCCTTGTTTATTCATTTCTTGTTTAAATTCAACGCCTAAATACCCCTTATCACCGAGCAAATAGCCTTTTATCGGAGCCACTAAATCCCAAGCAGCCTCACGTTCACTGCCACTAGCAGGTGTCAATGTTATTCCCGTCACTATGCCGATTTCATCTATCATCAGATGCCCCTTAAAGCCGTAGTAAGTTTCGTTCTTGGCGGCACAGTACCCATAATCGGCTTGCCCTTTGAAGTTAGCGCTCCCTTTAGCTCTTTTGAACCCACAGACTGGCAGCGGAAATCCGTCGATAATATGTACCGGCCTGTCGAATGCGCCCAATAATATCGCCAGCTTTTCTTGCAGTTTTTGTTTGACAACCCAAATATTTGAGGCTTGTTTGGCAAAATTGGCGCGTGAACCGAGTTCTGGAAACCACTCACGCCAGTGGTGACAAAAATACGTCCAAATCCCTTTATCTGTTGAAAAACCTAAGAATTCACCAATCACTTCCATCGTGATGACTTCTGCGTCACTCAGCTTGGGTGGGCTTCCCCGGCTTCTCAACCGTGTGCCTTGCTGCAACGCTGTTAAATTACCCTCTACCCAATAAAACACCCAAATGATAAAGTCTTGCTGTGACATAGCCTT
>NZ_CAWMEB010000395.1:0-1333 GCF_963866145.1 Xenorhabdus sp. NBAII XenSa04 | reverse complement strand
AGCGGACTGTTTTCCTTGAGAGAAAAATCATCAATTTTCTTTGAATAGACTAACTCCCCAGTATATGGTTTGTTAGGTGAAAATTGCGCTATAGGCATGCCATCTTCACCAGATAAATTTCCAATTGGGCAGTTTGGATTGTGAGAAATACACCCTTTACCAACAGCACTTAGCTTTATAGGGATTTTAGGTTTATCCGCTTTATCTTCCGGTTTAGGAACCACATAAAACAATGTCGTAGGGAAAGGAAAGAGTTGTTCATAACTAATCTTCTCTCAAGGAAAACAGTCCGCTCGTTATTTTACAACGTTTTTTGAGCAGAGACTTTAGCTCACATATAGAAGAAGAACGTTTTTATATCAGAGCAGACGAGTGCTCAGGAAAACCATTAATAGATAAAAAATACAAACTGGCAGATAAAATTTTAACCTCCACAATAGGTAATAAGGCTATCCTTGGTTCAAACATTCACCTTGTCCTGAATGAAAAACAGGAATTTAACGTTGCCATTGGTGCATCAGAGGAAATTGAAAAGTTTACCGATGAGCAAAGAAGACAACAACAAAAAGAAACCAACAAAAAAAAGGGAATGCGGTATAAAGGATCACAAGGATGGCGAAGAAATACACAGCCTTATGAAGTTCGTAATTCACTAACAATTGAAGGCGAAATCACGGCTGAAAAAGGCACTGAAACACGTAGTTGGTCAAAAGAACTTGAGTTTGAGTTTAAAAAAGGGAAAAAGAAATTAGGCCCAGTCGATACTGCTATCGATAGTATTGGTAAATTCAATGATCTTCTTGCATTTGGGCATGATCAAGATAAGTTTAGGGTTATTAATTTAGATCTTATTAATCCCTTAATTAATATTAGTGGCAGTTATGAACTTGCGCATAATGATAAATATGAACTTTTCTATAAATATAATGCTGATATTACAGCAACACCCTTAGTCGGTTTAGAATTACGTGTTGATGTTATTCAAATATTTGCTGCCTATTTTAAAGTCAATAAAGTTGTGGCTAAAATACGAGAAAAAGGAGAAGAGCTCGAACAAGAAGTCAAGCAAGGTAAAAACGGGGCATTTTATGGTGTACAACTAGATTTAATTCTCAGTGGTGATTTGAGTGTTATGTTTGGTTGGGAGTCTGATGATAAAGGTGATTGGTCTTTTAAAAAAGATACGATGTTAGAAACTGGATTTGGTATCAGAGCCGAAACCAATATTCGTGGGGGTGTTCGCTATTATGCTGTTAATGGCTATTTTGATGCTTCTGCACAAATAGCAGCCAAAGTATTAGTGGCACTAGAATCTACAGAAAAAAGTATGGAG
>NZ_CAWMEB010000394.1:0-371 GCF_963866145.1 Xenorhabdus sp. NBAII XenSa04 | reverse complement strand
TACCATCCAGATGCAACGCTACAAGATAAAGGATTTGTTATCCTGAGTAATGATGTCGGTAGTAATAACGAGACTCATGCAGCAACACCAAGGGCGGTGAAAGCAGCATATGATTTAGCTAATACAGCCAGCCAAAGCGCCAACAATGCGAATAGCAATGCTGATACCCGATTAGCGAAAGACCAGAACGGAGCTGATATTCCTGATAAAGATACTTTTGTCAACAATCTCGGATTGCGAGATACAGTTAATCAAGCGGAAAATGCCTTGCAAAAATCAGCCGCTGAATTATTGGCAGTTCCCATCGGCGGTATTTTAATGTGGTGCAGTGATCTACCACACCCTAATAATTTCCTGCCGATGGAGGGCGG
>NZ_CAWMEB010000393.1:0-524 GCF_963866145.1 Xenorhabdus sp. NBAII XenSa04 | reverse complement strand
TATCGCTTCTTTGATTGAATTCTGGACATATTCCGGTGTTGTAACGGTCACAAGGCTGCTATCGTCAGGCTTTTTATCTTGCACAATTATTCCCTCATTTAATCAACAATATAAATTACTAAGTTATATGAAGGCGGTTGAATATTTCTCCGCCTGTGAACATCAATAAAATGGGTTCATCAATACTGAATTAACTGTATTAAAATATATTTTTGTCAGGATAATATGATGATAAGATCATCCCAGCTTCAATTCTTTTTCACCATGGTATAAAATGATAGAGGGTGAATTAATAACAATCGTATCGCCACTGATAATAATTAATGTTATTGAGATAATAATTGTTATATTTTTAAGTGTTAATTTGCACGAAAAGTTACAAAATACTCATTAAAAAAACAACAATATCATGTGGCATTTTTTATTTATTATAAACAGTGAATTAAACTTATTGAATATTTAACTACATCATCCTTAATGAGGTGTTATTAATAATTCACTAATGGGAACCTCTAAAAACTTCC
>NZ_CAWMEB010000392.1:0-279 GCF_963866145.1 Xenorhabdus sp. NBAII XenSa04 | reverse complement strand
GCAGCGACTGCGAGCCGGGCGCAGCCAATGCCGCGGGGTTGGGGCGGGGGAGGTAAACCAACGGAGGCCGCAGGCCGACCTGCCTACAGGGGTGTTTGCCCAGGTAACGCAAGGCAGCTAAAGAGGAAGAGAAGGGGGTTTAGCTGAACGTGGGCACGGTGTTTCGGTCTGGCGCGGGTTTTTGGCCGGCATCGGCTCAGAAGTTTAGAGCAGAAGGCGAAGCCTTGTGCGCCACACCCCGCGATGCTGACCCGCGGGGGCGCCAGACATAATGTAAAT
>NZ_CAWMEB010000391.1:0-200 GCF_963866145.1 Xenorhabdus sp. NBAII XenSa04 | reverse complement strand
AGCATATAACCGGCAAGGTATTGCGCCAGTTGCTGACGCAGTTCAGCCGGCATCAATTTAATGCCAGGCTGAGGCAAAATGTAGGCAATCAGACGTTTTTGTCCCGCTATGTTTCCATGTAAATTGTTTTTATCAACAATAGGTTCTTCATGAATAGGTTCTTCATGGGAAATATATTCGCGCGCCAGTACCACGGCTTC
>NZ_CAWMEB010000390.1:0-31872 GCF_963866145.1 Xenorhabdus sp. NBAII XenSa04 | reverse complement strand
CAGTCGGCTATTCATTACGCGTTGAAACGACTGCGACTCAGCCGTAAAAAAAACGTTAAAACACCCTCGCGCTAACCCTCAGCTCCGTCAGGCGTTTATTGAGCGCCTCAGCGACTATGAACAGGCAGGTAAACCGATTATTTATTTAGATGAAAGTGGTTTTGCGCAATCGATGCCACGTCTATATGGCTATTCGGAAAAAGGGCGGCGCTGTTTGGGTACACACGACTGGCATGCTAAAGGCCGTCTTAACGTCATGGGGGCTATTTGCGAAGAGTGTTTATTTCTGGTGCGACACTGGTTCCTTTAAGCGGACAGAATCCTTCGGGGGGAGTTGTGAACACCATTCTGTGTAATTATAATCGACTCAATTGGACTGGTTGGCAAAATCAAAGCACGTTGCGTCTTGTTATTACCACTCCGAATAATTCTGCTGCATGGGAAGCATTTCTGGATGTAGCCAGCAGCTCGACTACTGTCAATGCTATAGGATCGAATGTTCCAGCAGACTGTAGGATCACCCTGCAAATGAAAGTTGGAAATATCACGGGCGGGTTATATCAACCGCCGTATATTTCGACGTATGACTGTACGGTGTATTACAATTAATAATCAACACTAATTTCTATAATAATTTAGATAGGCACAAAATGCGGAAAAAGCATGCAAAACGCTATTTCTGCTATATGGATTTTTTTCAAAATAATAGGAGTATTCCTTACCTTGCGCGGTGCGCGGGGTAAGGAAACACCACATGCTGATACTCTCACTATTATGAAAATATATATGGGAGCGTAGATATTATGATTTTATAACACCATGCAATACATAATCAAAATGCATTGTAATTGACGTCTGTCTATTATGAATTGTTGAGTAAATAGTCTTTGCTTTTTGATGCAACATAAAATACAGTCTTTGCAATAATCTATCTATTTAAGGGGCATCAAAATGATTTGGTTATTTTTTACGATAATAATTCCATCTATAATTGCATTTTTTGCATTTAGTTATTGTTCCGATGATAATAATCACATGAAGAACAAAAAGAATTAAATATCATTTCTTACTTAACCCATTAATTAATAATATATATACGAATCATATTCGTATATATGATGTGGATTTGACAACTTTCTCACCAGCATTAAATCCGAAGTCAGTTCCCGTCAGCGTTTGAAAACACGCTATGCCAACATCTTACATGTATTATGAACAGCCTCGTGCTGGCAAGGATACTCTTCCTGCACTATAGCTTACTTGAAATATTACGGTAATGCGACAAAACCTAAATTTTCGGATCACGAGAGGTGAACCAAACAACAGTCATAATACCCTTAAATTCAATGATGCTATCTAGATTGGTAATGGTGGCAGAATAATGCCCAAGAGATAACTCAAAATTTGCTGATTGACCCGACTCGGTTACATTTAATGGTTTGAGTTCGAATATAGTATAAGGATTACTATCTCAGATTCCCGGCCAGATACTCAGGCTTAAAAAAATAATAGTGACTTTACACCAATACTTGGACCAATTAGATTTCTGTAATACCTTCATCGTAGCACCTTAAACGCAATTATATTGTGAAAAACATTAACGTAAATCCGAAAAGAGATACAAACGTCATTGCAACATACCTGTAGCGCGTTTATCTGGGCGGTTCTGAACTTCACCAATTGCTGACGCATTCGGTGAAGTGCCAGGATCGCCTGTTGTTCTTCTGCCTTGACAGCGATGAACTTGGCGGGTTACTGAACCCCAGATATTCAGCGATTACGTAGTGCGCTCAGCCGCATCGTCAGGATGAACAGGGGCACACCAATGAGTGTGAAGCTCAAACCGACAGGGAGAAAGACTCCTGAGGGTGCTGCTTTCGTCATGATATCCGCGGTGACGACCAGATTGCCGCCCACCAGAGCGGAAAGAAACAGTCGGGCACGGCCTGTGGCCGATGAAATAAAGCTGGCCAGATGTGGTGCCAGTATCCCCAAAAAGCTCAATGGTCCTACTGCGGTGACAGACGCTGCGCTTAACAGGACAGAAAACATCATCAACAACGGACGGGAATATTTGATAGGCTCTCCAAGGGACATAGCAAGTTCGTTTCCAAGCTCATAGCGGTTTAACGCGGGGCCAGTGATCAGAATTCCGATAATACTCAATAAGAATAATGGGATGAATGAGGCGATAATTGACCAACTGGCCTGAAACAACGATCCTTGCATCCATCCAGCAAGATTCAAGGATAACTCTGTCGGAAGATAGAGAATAAGAAAAGAGCTGACAGAACTAAGAACGGATGAGACGGCAATCCCCATCAGCAAAATTGCCAAGCCACTTGCACGATTATTGCCGACGAGCAAAGTCAAAAATAACGCGACAATCAGTCCGCCAGCCAATGCAGCAACGACGATCAGCATCTTAGGAGCGGAAGGAACAAACGCCAGCAAGACTATGATCATCGTCATAGATCCCTGACTTATGCCAAAAAGGCCGGGATCGGCCAGCGGATTGCGGGCAATCGGCTGCAAAATAGCACCGGCAAGGGCTGCGCACCAACCCACCATCAGACCCAATAAAATATGAGGTATCCGTACAACCCAGAGTGCATAAAACTGTTGGTGATCAAGGGAATATCCGAAAAGCATATGTATGAATTCACGTATACCAACGTTCGTAACCCCGACGTTTAAAGAAATAGCCACGAGTATGATCGTGATGGTAAATAGGCATAAACCGACTTTTATATCACGAGTACGCATTTGCAATCCATTGGCGAAACGTAATACCCTTTGTCCGTCTGTTGCCTGATCGAAGTTCATAACGATCTCTCCGATGTTGTTGAAAGATAGCGTTTTCTGATGAGCCAGATAAAAAACAGCCCTCCCAAAAAATCCATCAGAATACCGGTATGTATGACATAAGGCTGGAAGAGTGTCTGCGCACAGAGATTGGCAATCAGGCAGATACTTGCCCCCGTCAGAGCACAAGCTGGCAGCGACAGCATAAAATTCTGACCAATCAGAGGCTTGACAATATGGGGTACAACCAGCCCCACGAAACCAATCGGACCGCATATGGCAACGGCAGAACTGGATGCAACTATGGCTGAAATCAGTGCAATGCGTGAAACAAGCGTTGCATTCGCGCCAATCGAAAGCGCCTTTTCGTAACCGAGCAGAATAAGTGTCAGTGGACGTGCCAGTAATAAAAGTACCATCAAGGCCAGTATACCGAACCACCAGAAATGGTTAAGTCTTGTGATATAGGCATGATTGATAGCTCCTGCTAACCAACTCAAATATTCGGTTCTTAATGCAGGATAGGCAAGAAGAACAGCATTGCTTATCCCAAGATAAAGCATCGCTATTAATGTGCCTGACAGTATCAGTAGCAAGTTGCGAGAAACGCCGTTAACGCCCGCCAGGCGAGATACTGCAAGAGATGACAGAAAGCCGAATAACCCGCCGACAAGGGCTGCTATGCCTTGTAATGTCAGATCGAACCCAAAGCTGATTGCACCTATTATGACAAACATTGTCGCACCGGCATTGATTCCCAATGTTGATGAGGAGGCCAGTGGATTGCGGATAAGCCCTTGGAAGACGAGACCACTGCATGCCATCACCGCACCGACATAAACAGAAATCAAAGCCCGTGGCAGTCGCTGGTATAAAATAACTGCCTGCTCATAGTCTTGCGGTTCGGACTGTGTTAAGGCTGCATAAATTTGTGAAATTGACGCAATATTCACGCCAAAAGAGAGATTAGAAAGAAAGATCAGCAGCAATACAAAAGATGCGAATATAAAGAACAGACTGGATTTCATCGTCATACTCCGGACTGATTTCCAGGGTGGTTTATGCCCGGATAAGGCTGACAAATAAGGCTGCCGTTGTAACTGAAAATATCGGCCGGAATATCGAATACGCGCTGGATATTATCTACCGTTATCGTTTTATTAACAGCACCTGCTGCAATAACGCTGCCAGTATTCAGCATCACTACATCATCGGCGAAAGTCGTTGTTAGATTTAAATCATGTAACACCACAACGATGGTTTTTCCGTGCTGGAGTGAGAGATCGCGAACCAATTTAAGCACTGTGTATTGATATTTGATATCTAGGTGGTTCACTGGCTCATCCATAAGAATGATGTCAGTGTCTTGTGCGAGCACCATCGCTACCCAAGCGCGCTGGCGTTGCCCTCCTGAAAGGGAGTTGACTTGAGAGCCTGCCTTATCGGCCAAGCCGACGATTTCCAGTACATCATGAAACAATTTGCGATCCCGTGAGGATGGCCCGCCGAAAAGTGAATTGCGCCCACTAGCTGCCAGCTCGATCAACTCTCCCAGTGTCATGTAATCCGGGCAGTGGCATTCCTGCGGCAGATAAGAGACTTTTCGAGCCAGCGCTTTGCGACCTATCCCTGTAATCTGCTTACCTTCCAACAGAATTTCTCCGCTTTTCAGGGGGATGAAACCCATGATGGACTTCAGAAGTGTCGACTTACCGCAGCCATTAGACCCGACGAGTGCAGTGATGCGCCCTTGGGCAAAGTCTACTGACAAATCATGCAATACGGTTTTCTTGCCGTAAGTTGCGGTGATATTTTTTGCTGTAAGCACCAAAGGCTCCTTCAATTTATCTTATATAAAATAAATTACAGTGTAATAGTTATCATTTGGCTAGCATACCAAAATCACAGGGTAAGCCCCAATGTAGTTGTTTTTACCTCTTACATAACAGCATCTATGACAGTATCCTGCACTTGAGTTATCTGGCGCGATTCAGCAATGACATCGTTGATTAATACATCGATTTTACTACTGTCGTGATGATGTGCTGTGGTGATTAGGTGTGCAACATTTCCCGACGTTGCCAGACAATGCTTCTTCCAGACGGCTGCCGACGGGCATGGAAATACCACCGTAATGGAGTTGTCATGACGCCAAGCGTTTATTCCGGCAGCACGGAAACACTTGACGGCATATTGTGCCATCTCTAGGCAGTGTTTGGTGCGGCGTTGCCAATCGGCAAACGAGTGACTGCGAATGGCCGCCCACATCATTAGTGGTGTCTGGCCATTACGTGAACCTGAGATAGTCTTGTCTTGAGCCGAAATGTAATCAACATCGACTGTAATACGCTCAACATTTTTCCGTTTTGCAACAACAATCCCGCAAGGAATGGGGGAACCTATCATTTTGTGCCCAGAGACACAGATGGAGTCGATACCATCTGCAAAGGTAAAAGGCTGCGGGTTCTCTACGAATGGCAAGATCATCCCACTTAAGGCTGCGTCAGCGTGCAGATAGTAATTCTCGCGAGTGATACCGACTTGCTGCATACTTTGTTGAATGATCTTTATGTTATCCACCGCACCGCGCAATGTCGTGCCGATATTGGCAAAGATGATTGGGTGTGGTTCTTTATGGGCGATGATCTTCTGTATCAGGTCGTTATAATCTATCTCACCAGTGGGTAAGGATTCTACTAAACAAGATTTGATACGCAGTAACTTGACGATTTTTGCCACCGAATAATGCGTATCTTTTGAATAATAAAGTGTTCCCTCCGGGAATAGTTCTCGCCCAAGATAGCAGCCGAACATATTACCCTCCGTTCCTCCGTTGGTAACATAACCCCAACTGTCTTCGAAAGGGATTTTGAACAGTTCAGCAAAGTATTTCATGACCTCTTTTTCGAACTCAAAAGAGTTTAAAAGATAGTTGCACTCCGCTCCCCAGTCACCACAATTATTGAGAGAGAACTGCATGAATCTCTGTAAATAAGAATAATCAAAATCTGAGGACTCAGGATAGCCGATATTAAAATACTGGTTTTTAACACAGTAATGCCAAAACGCATCTAGCCTGTTCTTATCGGCAACGGACAATGTCATCTTTATCTCCGGTATCGTGACACTCTGGCAGACCAAAGCTCTGAAATGACGAGTTTTGAGGCAAGCGATAATACTCTCGTCCAAGAAGCTGGTTGGCAATAATCCCATTGCGATACGCGCCAAGCCCCAGATCGGGAGAGCCAATACCATGCTGAAAAATCTCAGTATTCTGGACGAAAATAAGGCCTTTTCCTTTGTCAAGGCGCTGAGCACTAAAGTCCTCTTTTACAATAAGATCACCATAATCGTCGGTTGCAAGCACTGTATTTTTGAGTCCTTCTAACCATTCAGGGCGGGTATGCTCATAACCTGTTGCAGCGACAATAGCATCGGTTTCAATGACGCCGACTTTATCGAGATGCCGATGACGAAAAACGACCCGCAATGCCTCAGAGTCTCCAGTGTTTTCCACCTGCACGACTTCGCAGTTTGAAACAAGTAAAAGTCCTGGATCACGACCGCCGATGGAGCCTTCATACAAAATGTCGAAGATATCTGCGATAGTTGAGTAGCTGATACCTTTATAAAGTCCCCCCTGACCCGCCACGATCTTGCGGCGTTTCTCTCTTGTTATACTGTGAAAATGGTTCATGTAGGCTGGCGTGAAACATTCCTGACCGAGTTTCGACGATTCCATAGGATGAAAACCAGCAGATCGGGTAATCCACTGGATTGAAGCACCGGCCTCTATCATTTCAGGCGTCAACGCCTTGTAGAGCGCCAGCACGCATTCGGCAGCACTTTGCCCTGAACCAATTACCGTGACACGCCGGCACGTTGAGAGCTGTGCACGTCTGTTTATGAACTCTGCCGAATGTAAGATAGGCGCTTTGGTCTGGATTTTAGCCCACTCAGGCAGAAACGGAGCGGTTCCTATACCGATAGCAAGGTTACGACTGTAATACTGATGCGTCGATCCCGTATGAGACTTACTTTCAATAATGAAATGATCGGAAACCGGATCATAAGCCACATCAATGACATTTTCACCGAACTGGCAGGAGGGAAGCTGTTGCGTCACCCAGCGGCAATAATGGTCATATTCCTGGCGTGGGATCTGAAAGTTTTCATAATAGTAGAATTTGTAAAGACGATCATGCTTATGAAGATAATTAAGAAAACTCAGAGGGTGTGTAGGCTCTGCCATTGTTACCAGATCCGCCAGGAATGGAACCTGCAGCGTTGTACCGGGTAACAGGAGACCCTCATGCCAGCGAAACTCAGGCTTACGTTCGAGGAAAAGGCTGGTCAGATCAGTGTGTGACGAAAGCAGCGCCGCCAATCCCAGATTGAAGGGGCCAATACCAATACCGATCAGGTCAATATCATTCATATTAATAATCCGGACTGTTTTCTAAAGTTTTTTCATTAAGATGCTGTTCGACTTCTGCCACGTTACGGCAACGCAGCAGTTGCGAGAGCGGAAGCACGATCGCAAATTCCTCACAGATCCGTGCTGAAATTGTTTTCAGATGCTGAGGACGCAGCCCCATGCTGATGAAGTCGCTGGCTCCATCGATGTGGCTAGCGTGCGATTGGCCGAGTATGTCCAGATAGATTTCCAGCACCTTCTTTTTCATCGCTGTTTCTCGCGTAGGAAAAGAGTCGTGCCGAATAGGCGGTTGTTCATGCACCGATTCCATCAGCAGGCTACGTGCTTTAGAGCGATCAGGTTTGCCATTTGGTGAGAGCGGTAATTCGGTGACCGGCAGGATCCTTGTTGGGATATGCGATGGTGGCAGACATTGGCAGGCATATTTGCGCAATTCTGCTCCTGACAAAGTATCCTCTTGTAACGGCACATAAAGTACGCCGATGGAAGTCTCACCGTGCATTTCCTCGCCATAGTCCACCACAAGAACATGCTTAACCGATGGATGGCGAACCAGTTCATTCTCGATGTCCGGTAATGAAATACGTACTCCACGCACTTTGACGTAACCGTTGACACGGCTATCGAAGACAATGATGCCATCACGACGATAGTGCCCATGATCACCGGTCCGGAACGCGCGGATCTCTTCTCCGTTTGTATCCTTGATGGTCACAAAATTGGTCTGGGTGAGGATTCCGTTTTCCAGATAACCCAATGCGACATTGACGCCTGCCGTATGAATAAGGCCAGTAACACCCACCGGACAATGATCGCCATGCCTGTTTAGCAGAAAATAGCTGTTAGCCGGTAAGGGCCTTCCATAAGGGATCAGACTAACGTCGTCCAACCCTATTTCATGCCATATACTCCATATAGTCGTCTCTGTTGGTCCCCCCAACGAAATCAACCGAACTGACGGCAGGAGTGTACGCAGGCTACCAATAACAGCCGGTTTGATGTAATCACCACCCTGAGCAATCAGCCGCAGGCTTTTCAATTCATTCCCCTGGCGGCACGCGAGAAGCATTTCCAGAATAGCGGGTACAGAGCACCATAATGTCACCTTGTGCTCGGCAACCAACTGGTTCCAGCGTAGTGCATCCTTTTCTTCACCGATAGCGGGAAGAACAAGGGTCGCACCTACAGTCAGGCAGCCAAAAACGTCGAAGACCGACATATCATGATGCAAAGGCGTGACAGAAATGAAGACATCCCGATGCGTTATAGACCATTCGTCAAGGGTACTGGTGATGACATTCGATGTTGATTTATTGGATAAAACAACGCATTTCGGCCTTCCGGTTGTTCCGGATGTGTAGAGGTAGTAGGCGGGCGCTTCGCTTGATGAGAGAGCGTCAAGCATAAGCGGCAGTTCCGCCAAGGGCTCGGCAGACAAGAGTTTTTCAGGTGTTTCTGCTGGATGTTTAATCTCTTCTCTTTTTGTTGTTACCACAAGATCTGGATGGCAGTTTTCAAGGAGATAATGCAGTCGCTCTGAGGGAGAATCTGCGTCTATCGGAACCCAGATCACCCCCGTCAGCGCACAGGCTAGGGTCACGGCCGTGTGCTCAGGCCCACGGTGCATACAGAGCGCAACGACACTGCCCTTGGCAAGCCCTTTCTCCATGAAAGCTCCCATTATTCGACGCACATTACGCCCCAGTTCGGCGTAGCTGACATGCCTGTCGCCACTGATAAGTGCCGTTTTGGTGTTTTTGCTGTCGAAGATATTGGTGGCTATCCGGCTGAGAAATCGCCCGCAGTGAAAATCAGCTTCAATGCCATTCAATCGATAGTGGTTTGTATCGATAATATCCTGCGCCGAAATTGCGAATACGCCTGAAGCTGCGATGGCCTGTATTGCCTTGTCTATAGCGCTTAAAATATCTCGAACGAGAGCCGATTCAATCGCCGCAGTAGCATAATCAATGTCAAAGACAAGCGCTTTGTCTGCATTGATCGAAAAACGAATATCCATCGCAACTTGTGGTGTCTGCGTCAGCCCACTGTGCAACCGCATACAACTGTCCTGACCTGATACCGGCCACGAAAGTCCGTTGGTAATCACTACCGGTAAAACAGGGCCAGCACCATGCTTTTCAACCAGAAGCCGGGTAATATCTATACCTGAAAATGCAAGATGTTCGAGCCCTTCCAGCACATCGTTCTGTAAGGTGTTGGCTCGCTCAGAAAGGTTGCCCTGTTCAGCATTCCAGTTGACCACAATAAAACTTGAACGATTACACAAAACACCGGATACCTGCGGCGCGACGGGAACACCGATGAACAAACTCTTCTCTTCGATCCAATGGGACATAACCTCAAGTACCAGTGTCATGATGGCAGAATTCTTGAAAAGCATTTGCTTGGCGCCGGCTTTCGACACTGCGATATAATCTTCCCGTGCTACAATCAGGCTTTGCCGTGCATAGAGGGAAGTGCCTATTTGTGCCAGTGGTTTTATCCACGGAAACCGTAGTGGACTGCTGACTGCCTCAAGCTTTGTTTTCCAATATGCTTCATCCATCTTGCGTTTTTCAGAGATATCTTCACCATCCAAGGGGGCATCAGTATCCGCCACGATTGATACCTTACCCTCGAAAAGCTCTACCATCAGGGCAGCTATAGACCGTCCATCAAGGATCAGTGCGTCGAAACGAACAAACGCGATCAGATTATCCTCTTCCGGTTTATTTTCCGGCAAACGGAACAGCGTGATGCCCCACGGAGAGCGATCCAAATCGAAAAGCGCATGCGCAAATTCTTCACGGTAGTTTTCCACATGACGGAGTGCCTCTTCCCTTAACATGGTGCTCAGGTCGATTTGCTGTAAATGGATATCCGCTTCTGCGCTAACATATTGGACGAGTCGTTTTGCATCTATACGGGTGCGCAAACTTTCATGTCGCTGAACCATATCCGTTAGGTGATTTCGCAGACGTGCCAATTCCATGCGTCCGCGATATTCGCGAAATTCTTGCATCGCAACGCCACTAAGCGGTAATTCTGCTCGCCGCCCAAGCAGATATGCCAGTTGCAGGGAGGTTAATGGTTTTTCCATGCTGTTCTTCTGGTCGATTTTTACAGTAGAGCCAGTGGCGCTGATTCTGGCTGTCGGTGATGGGGCTGCTACTTCATCGGGTGAATATATTTCATCGGGTGAATGTATTGCCTCATCGAAGCGTTGCGGATATGTGGCGATTTCACGGACGAAATTGACAAAACTGTCGAACATTGGGGTTATCCATTCTTCTGGCAGCATATCCAGACGAATGTCCCAGTTGATGAGAATACCACCGTCGGCGGAAGCAACTTGTGCATCGAGCGCAACTTGAGGACCTTGTGAGATAACCCAGTTCATGGGACCAAATGCGTGCCTGACGCGATCTGAGAGGAGCTCGCCCCTTGGTATATCCAGTGCCGCGGTGAAGACGACAGGAGTCAATTGCGTCGCACCATGATGTCGGGAAAGATCGCGCATCAGATTCACACCCGGATAAGTCGAATGGGCGAGCAAATCTGTCAGTTGCCCGCCAAGCCGTTTACAAAGATCAGCAGGGCTTTCTGTTTCATTGATACCCACGCCGAGAATGAGCACATTAGAGAAATCGCCGACAATCCTCTCCACGTTATCCACAAGGGGGGAACGCCAGAACATCGGCACATTGAGCCGAAAGCATTTATCTCCGGTATGCCTTCCAAGAACAATAGAGAAAAGTCCCAGCATCAAGCTCGACATGGTTATACTGTGTGTTCGGGCAAGCCTTTTCAACGCCTGACGCTCGTCTGGCTGGAGCCAGGCTGCCAGACGATGGCTGCGAGCTTGATTGGTCAAAGTTTTGTTAATAGGCAACACGGGGGCAGGCGGAATGTGTGGAATACGTGAGCGCCACCAGATTCTGTCCCTTTCACGGGCAGCTTTTAAATAGGGATCGGTGCGCACTTGGTCGCACCAGTCGAAATAGGACGCGATGACCGGAGCCGGCTGATCCGGGTTATCATAAAATATCGCCAGATCCTCCATTAATACCCTGAAACTCGAAGGATCGATAGCTATCATATCTGTATCGACATGCAGGCGAAATTTCCCGCCATCTCGCAGACTGAGCGAAAAACGGGACGCCTGACCAGAAGAAAGATCAAGCTTCTGGTGAGTCCACTCCATGCGTTTAACAAGAAGTAACCTTGCCTCCTCCTGTTCTGGTAATCCCCTAAAATCCTCAATCTCCAGCAACAACGACTCATCGGATGGAATAACAGACTGAAGCCCTCCAGCGTTGACACAGAGTCTTAGCATGGGGTGCAGAGAACAAACGCGTTCCAAAGCCTGTTTAAATTTTTCTATCTCAATGTCATAGCCGTCGAATTCAGCATAAAGATGCGCGGCAACGCCTCCCAAATCGGTCTGAACGTTACGTCCGACCCAGCAGGCCGCCTGCATTGACGTTAATTCTCTCATAGTTTATTCACGTGGTTGAAAAATCTTGATTAATGGAGCTAGTATAAAAATATGTTGAATTCACACAGCTTCTGGAGGACGAGATCATTTTATTGCTTTGTCTTAGCCCATTCTCCCACGGCTTTGAGAGTATGTTCCGCGCTGGCAAACGTGGGGGTAAAAACTTTGCCTGCGTTAAGAAAAATAATCCGTTTTTCACGAGCGGGTTTCATATAGTGAGCCCACCCAGGCACGATACGATCAAGTGCGGAGCGAATAGCGTTTTCATCGTGCTCCTTGCTGCCCCAACTGTTAAGTACGACCAGAACGTCCGGATTGAGTTCGCCTAATTTGTCGGCACTCAACTGTAAAAGCAGTTGAGATGAGGTGACAGAAAGATCGCCTTGTGCCGAGAGATTCAGGCGAGTGAAACCAAGATCTTCCAACGCTTGAGTGAAACCAGTTGCTTCGCCGACGACATTGATTTGATCGGTTACAAGGATCGGTAGATAGGTCTTATTCGCCGGATTTTCCGGCAAAAGGGCACGTGTTGCCGCTATGTGTTGTAAATACATATCCCGTCGTTTTTGAAAATTCTGTTCACGTCCGGTCAGTTTGGCCAGATTTTCTTCAATATTGAAATTATGGAATTTTCCAGAAAGGAAATTTTGCAGATAGACAGGAGCGACCGTTGAAAGCTGTTTTACCTTGCCGATATCGAATTCTGTTCCAATAATGAGGTCGGGTTTAAGCGCGTAAAGTTTTTCCAGGTCGATTTCCTGGCCAGCACTGATACCTTGTGGTTTTGTGTACCCTTCACCGAGCACAGTATCGACAAAATCTGTACCAAACTGATAGGTGCCATCTTCCGAACGACCATAACTGCCGACTGGTTGAACGCCCAGCTCCATTAGGGGCAGACCGATAGCTGGCTCGCTCATCACCACAATACGTTGTGGCTCCTCAGGAATAACGACTTCCCGTCCCATGGTATCCGTGACCTGCCGCGTTGCGGCAAAGGCCGATGCCCCTATCAAGCACAGTAATATGACAGTAATAGCAGATCGCATAACGTTTTCTCTTTTAAATCGGAGTAGGATTATATGGTTCGGTCAGGCACAAACCGCCCCTGACCGAACCCATCACGGTTGGTTCATCACCCCTATAGGCATCACACAGGAACTTGAGCAAGGGGAAGGCTTGAGACCTCAGGTGTTGTGAAGAATGCGAAAACTTTATCTATTGTTTCACGGATGCGTTGGACATGTTCTTCAGGATAACGATCCGCACGGTAAGTTATCACCAGTCGCATTATTCTTTCTCCATCAATGACATCTTCCATGATCTCGAATTGAAGACCGAACATGGATTCTTTTTTATCGGGATCGATTTGCCGATAGCGTATATCGTTGCCAGACGGGGTTTTAAGAGCGCCATTCAGCGCATTATTGGCATGAATTTGAATATAAACGTCGAAGATTAGACCATCCTCAGGTGTCATTCCCAGCGATTGTTGAATAATATCGAGCGGTACATCTGCATACGGCATTGAATTATTGATAGTATCTCTGGTGTCTTCGATCAGTGTGACGACGGGTTTTTCTGGATAGAACTGCAACCGATGAGCAACCATAGTGGTAAAATAGCCTACTGTTTCATAGGTATTGGGATCGGTACGACCCGACGCAGAGGTACCTATCACGATATCCTTCAGATTGCCAAGTTTGTGCAGCGAAAGCGCAATGGCAGCGTAGACGACACTGAACAGGGATGCATTATTTTGCCGGGCAAAGGAATAAAGACGATGCGTGATTTCAGGTTTAGGTTTGTACTCAATCCAGCCGGCTTCTGACGAACTTTCATGCGCAGCGATAGTCTTCCGGTTGTCAGATAAGGCGAGTCCTAACCCGCGCGTTGCATCACGTAACATGTTAGTCCAGTAATCGAGATGCTTTTGATTAAAGCCGTCTGCCCGCTGTTGCTGAGCAAACTCATGAAATGACAATGCGGTTTTTTTCCACACAGGAGCCATACTTACAGAGCGCGCTAAATAAGCCTGGGCAAGTTCCTCCATCAGGACATTCAATGACCATTCATCAATAACCATATGATGAACGAGGAATGACAATATTTGACGTCCGGTTTCTGGATTGCGGATCAGCCGTATTCTGATCGGCAATTCGCGGGAAAGATCGAACTTATAAGCAGCTTCGTCATCAAGATGTACACCGTTGCTTTCGTGACTGCGCCAGAACCACTTATCATTGGTCACGTCCGACATGGCGACAATCTGCTGACAAGCCTCACCATTTTGAACATGGAATCGGGTGCGCAAGCTAGGATGACGCTCGATAAGATCAGAAAAAGCCTGCTCAAGGAGCGTTTCGTCAACCTCATCAAGAAAATCCAGCGCGAATGGCAGGTTGAAGATGGTGCCGAATTCATAAGCGTTATAGGCATTCCAAAGAGAGGCTTGTGCGAGTGCCAAGGGAGCCATCAAACGATCGTTTTGTGTCTGCGCCAGAGGCTCCACGTCCTTGTTCTGATTTGTTATCACTGCGCGTGATGCCAAGGCGGCGGCAGAAGGATGGCTAAAGAAATCACCGAAGTGCACTTCCAGCCCGTGCGTGCCAAGCAGTTTACCGATAATGCGCGTTGCCAGCAGAGAATGGCCGCCACAGTCAAAAAAATCATCATCTATCGTCATATCTGTAACGGCTAAAGTTTCACGGAACTCTGACAATATGATTGCTGCTATTTCATCTGTGCCAGCGGAGATCTCCTTTCCGGGGGCGTTATGAGGGGAATACACAGCAGTGCCAGACACAGAGTTCGCGACTAAACCCGCAATGGCATCTTCATCACCTTTAAGACATGACACAAAACGACTTAGCAGAAACTCGCCGGTATGACCAGAAATCGCCTGGCCGGTTGTTAATATAAGGCTAATGTCCTCTGTACCTTCACACTCTGTTGCTAGTTCAAAATCGGGCCGCATTTCATAGGTTGGCAACAGGATAGGCTGACTCAGTAAGCTCTGTTGTCCAACCAGGCCATTCGGACGAGATAGCAACCGAACATATACCCAGGACTCATCACTCCCTGTTACGGGCGCACCGGAGAGAAGATTGTCTTCGTCTGGTTGCGCCTGAAGCTTATCCATGACGGATTTGATGATCTGTGCTTCCGCCATGCCACACTCGATAATCATGCGGCGGAAACCGTCCGACTGTAACAGACAAAGTGCAATCTTTTCTTGACCGCCGAGCAGGCCAATGAATTGGGCGAATCTGGCTGAAATCACAGCCGACACACAGTGAATCAGTTTGTCGCGAGAAAGAGATGTTTTCAGTTCACTAATTTTAAGTCCTGTTTTCCAACGCAGTGCAAGCCGATCTTTACTCAAGCCGGCTGTTACACTAAAAGAGGAATGAATGATGCTGTTCTCACTGTTGCAACAGCGCAGCCAGGAGATGAGAGAAGTCGGCTTTCCGTCGAAAGGTAGTAAGGAGACACGTTTTAGGGATGGGGGTTCTACCCAGTGACCGGCATAGGCGCGGATCAGTATTTCGAGTATCTCGTTTTCATGACAAGTTTGTGCCAATATCTCGTGCAAAATAAGAGATAAAACAACTTCATTATTTTTTTGTATTATTAAAATCTTAAAGGGTGGATGTTGTTCAGGAACCCAAGCATCTGCTTGCACAGCTAGCATCTGATTGATCATGTCTGTATGTGAGCTGGCATGGAAAAACTCAAGGCAGGCTTGCCAGCCCACGATTCGGGTTTTATGCAACTCACCATCATCATTTAACTCATAGCGTACGTTCAGATCCGGTATTGCCTCAATAACAGTCTGAATAGCATGTACCATCATTGAAATATTAACATTGTCATGAAGCCGCCAGGCTGAGAGCTGCTTGAGAATTCGGCCAGGATTCTGTTGCTGTAGCAGCCAGATATGTTCTTCATAACGGGATACGGATATGTGCGATGATTTTCCTGAATCAATATTCAACATGGATTTTCTCGTTTTATCAAACTGAACAGTCTTTTTTTACAATGCATTAATACGAGCCAATATCCATTAAATGCCACATAGGGGGACTAATGCTGCCCGCAGGACGTGCGTTGCAGTGGCTGCTGTATTTGGAGCGAACTGACAAATATGCAATTGACAAATAGGGAGATTAACATAATATTTGGCATCCTGTGAATATTAATGATAATGATAATGATAATGATAATCATGTCCATAAAGACAGTCACGCCTATTGGTATAAAGATGGGGAATCTGCTTTTTTCACGCAGAAAAGTGTTACTTAGCAGTGCGATTTTGTTTTCCTTATCATCCTTAGGGGGCCAAGCTACCGCTTTGACTCAAGCAGAGAAAAACAAAACGGGGAGCGATGAGGCCGATGTCATCACGGTAACGGGTGAAAAAACAGAAAGATCTCTGCAGAGAACGTCAAGCTCAGTCACGGTTATCTCCGGGCAGGAGATACAGAGTAAGCCTGAGGCGACAACCCTCGTTGATATTTTGCAGGGTAAACCCAATGTGCTTTATACCAGCAATACAAGTGCGCCGAGTATTCGCGGTATTGAGACAAACGGGCCTCTCGTAGGAGGGAATACTTTTCTTTCCAAACCTATACCGCGAGCGACTATCAGTGTTGATGGGCGCTATATCAGCTCCGCAGAGTTTAGTTTGGGGAGAGGGCCTGTTTGGGACGTCAATTCAGTAGAAGTATTCCGTGGCCCACAAACGACGACACAGGGGGCAAATAGCATCGCCGGTGCGGTGATTGTCAAAACTAACGATCCCACCTTTACCCCCGAATTCGATGGGCAGATTTTGTACGGAAGCCGCCAAAACAAACGTGCTTCCTTTACTGTCAATAGCCCATTGACAGACGATCTCGCAGTACGTCTCGCCATGGATTACAGCGGCAGAAATACGTTCATTAAATATACCAATCCCGGTTTCTTCGATTCTGATAAGAACAAAGATTTCGAAAATCTGGATGTCCGTGTGAAGGCACTTTGGCAACCGCTGGATAGCCCGTGGTTGGCCAAACTGACTTACTCCCATATGGCAGCAAAAAATCCTGACAGTGAGTTGGCGTCATTGCCCTACCGTGATTTGAAAAACGAGACGCTAAACCTTGACAGAGCCAAAACTAACAGTGATGTCGGTATCTTAGATCTTCAATATACGTTCGAAAACGATATGGTGCTCTCCAACCAGCTCCAATATTCTGTATCGAAGTACCGCTACACTTTCACAAATCAGTTTCCAGGTATTGCCAATCGCGATTCGAATAATGTTTCCAATGAAATGCGTTTGAACTTCGGTGATGAATATTCAACCTGGAGTGGAGTGACAGGTCTCTATTACTCGCGTGATAAGGCCACGAATGTGCTTGATAATTCGCTGGGCAAGGCTGACGCCGATCTGACTAATACTAGTGTTGGTCTTTTCTCAGAAGCGACGAGGCGTTTTGCGGAAAAATGGTCTCTGACTGGCGGATTGCGTTATCAGTATGACCAAGTCAAGCATGAAGGGGTCACCAGCTATGTGCCTGGCGTCTATCATGCATATAGTAAAGGGTTCCATGCTGTTCTGCCAAAAGTTTCTCTCGCCTATGATATTACTAACGATATAACCGTCGGTACACTGGTAAGCAAAGGCTATGGGCCGGGCGGTACAGGTGTGAATTTCTCTGGGAATTCCTATTACACCTTCGCTCCGGAGAAGGCTTGGAATTACGAGTTGTTTGCGCGTGGTAGCGCGTTCAATAACCGATTACTGGTAACCGGTAATATCTTTTATACAGATTATAAGGGGTTCCAGAGTGCTGTAACGGATTATACGAAAGACAGACCGAACGGTTCTATCCTTGTCAACGCCGACAAAGCGGTAACCTATGGACTTGAGCTGGGAGCCGATTATCAGGCGCTGGACAACCTTCGCTTACGTGGTGGGCTTGGATTACTTCATACCGAAATCAAAAAATTCGCTGATTATCGCGGCAACTCGTTTGAAGGAAAACAATTCGCTAAAGCGCCTGGCTATATGTTTAACGTTGGTGTTGACTGGAATATCACCGAAAAAGTTCGTTTGAGTAACGATCTTCGTTACATGGATCATTACTTCTCCAATGATCAGAACGATCCCAAGTTGCGAGTCAGTGCCTATTTAGTGTCCAATCTCCGTTTATCCTATAATCCGACCAACTATCTGGAACTCTTTGTTTACGGCAATAACATCTTTGACAAACGGGTGCCAACATACAAACAAAATACTCGTGCAGGTGGAATTTCAGGATACATGCTGGAGCCGCGTGAAGTGGGTATCGGTATGAAAGTACGCTTCTAAAAAATTAGCATCGGCTACGCCGGTTCGTCGGTGGTAGAAACAGGGGGAGCTATTCAGCTCCCCCTGCATTATCTCAAATCACATGTGGTATTTATTATCTGAATTCACAACCTGACAATTTTTATTAAAAATTTATTGGCCTGAATTTGTGACTACATAGGGTTCTATTAATAGCAGCTTGGTTAATTCTTTAGACGAAGGCTTACTTTCTTCCCCTTTAGGCACCACAAAAAACTCACCTTGCTTTATTATTACGTGATCATTTTTAAAATCTATACGGAGTTCACCTTCAATAACCATAAACACCTTGTCTTCATCTTCATGTGTGTGCCATATAAAGTCACCCTTAGCGAGCAATATGATTATCTTATATTCGTTTGTTTGAGCTATCACCTTTGGTGACCAGATTTCTTCTATTAAATCAAATTCTTGTTTTAAATTGTTGACTTTTCTCAATGCTGCAATATGGCTCATGTTATATTCCTTTCCTTTAACTAGTGTTTAGTTTAAATTTTTAATAGTTACCCATTCCATGGAATTATAGTCTTTCCGTTTTTTATAGTGGCATACAGGTAAACAGTTTTAAACATTCGGTTTATCAGGCACCGAGCGTAGCGCCTCCATCAATGACAATATCCTGTAATGTTATGTGGCTTGCTTTGTCGGAGGCCAAAAACAAAATGACGTTGGCTATTTCGTCGGGCTGGGCAATTTTTCCGAGTGGAATGCCGAGCTTAAATTGTTCGGTAAGACCATTAATCAGACGTTGATGTGCCATATCATCGTTAAGCATTCCCTCCAGCATTGGAGTCAATGTGGAACCGGGTGAAACAATGTTACATCGTACCCCAAAAGGTGCCAGTTCCAGCCCCACACTCAGGCACAAGCTACGCATCGCAGCCTTAGAAGCGCAGTAAACTGCCATATTAACGCGTGGCACGTGGGCTGCATTGGAGGCTATCGAGACGATATTGCCGCTGCGCTGATGCTGGAAGTGTGGAATGAGGATTTTAAACAGATTGAATGCTGAGCCTGCATTAACGTTGATTGAGCTTTCCCAGTCTTCACGGCTTAACGTTTCTGCGGAGCCGAGGCGCAGAATTCCCGCACCGTTAACCAGCACATCCAGCCCATTTGCTTTCAGCAATGGAGGGCAGGTTTTTTGCACCGCATGAGCATCGCTGACATCCAGAATGAGCGTCTCGAACGGCATTGAATCAGGAAACTTTAGATCGAATCCAAAAACCCTGGCTCCTGCCTCGTGAAAACGGACGGCTGTTCGGGAGCCGATACCGCTCCCTGCTCCCGTCACCCAGACGGTTTTTCCCTTGAATTCGTTCATTTCTCTTCCAGATCGTTGTTCAGCAGTGCGAGCCAGTTTCGTAACGTTGGTTGTTTCATCAGCGTGATAAAATCAATTTCGTACCCTTCATGGCGGCACTTTGAGACGAAAGACATTGTACGTAGCGAGTCTAAGCCGTAATCAAGCAGGTTTTCGTCATCATCAATGTCGTGTGCATCTTCGTCCAGTGCGGGTTGCAGTATGGCAAGCAGACGTTCGCGATCCCATCTATTTTCTGTTGCGGGCGGGGCGAGTGCCGACAGCGCCATAGAGGTACTCAATACCCGTCCGGAGCGGCCCGCAGTATAGCGGAGCGCCATCATATGCTCCTCCCGGCTGAAGTCTGCCAGCGCATCGCTAATCATAAAAGCCTGTATATCGCGCATAAAGGCATCAGTGGCAGTGGTTAGGCAGCCGATATGGGCGTACACGCCGCAGATCATAAGCTGGTCACGCTGGCGTTCTTGCAGATGATTTTCCAAGTCAGAACGCTGAAACGCGCTGTAGCGCCACTTCACCAATACAGTGTCCTCCAGTTCGGGGGACAGTGCTGCCGCGATTTTTTGTTGTTCTGGATAGCGGCTTAGGCCAGGTCCCCACATATCATTCAGTAGTGCTCGATCGACGTCGTTTTGTTGGTTCGACTGGGCTGTGTAAAACACGGGGATGCCGAGCTCATGGCAACGTGCGCGCAGAGTAACTATGTTGTCGATAACCTGCTGAATCATCTTGCTCTCCTCTCCCCAGAAGTTGAGGAAATATTCCTGCATATCGTGAATCAGCAGAGCGGCGCGTTGCGGCTCCAACCTCCACTTGACTTTATTGGCAGGTAAGGCAGTTTCATCGGGCAGGGTATAGTCCTGAAGTTTAGGAATGCTCATGGCGTTTTTCCTCAATTTTCTAAGGTGGCGCTGGCAAGTGCACGTAACGCCTGTTTGTTGATTTTTCCTACTGGAGTGAGCGGCAGCTCAGGTAGACTTTCAAAACGATCAGGGATCTTATAGTCGGCTATACCCTGCTCGCGTAGCCAGCGGCGTAGCACGGCTGGTTTCACGGATTCGCGTTCGCGCGTTACCACATAGGCGCAGGTTTTCTCGCCCATTAGACAGTCAGGAATAGCGACCAATGCGGCGTGCACCACCGTTGGGTGGCGCAGCAACAGGTGCTCAACCTCTTCAGCGGCAATTTTTTCGCCACCACGATTTATTTGATCCTTCTCACGTCCAACTACTTTCAGATATCCGTCGGGAAGCTGAATGACTACGTCGCCAGAACAATAAAACCCGTTACTGTCGAACACCATCTGGTTATGTTCTGGGCTTCGGTAATAGCCTCGAAAGGTGTATGGGCCTCGGGTCATCAGCAATCCAGGCTCTCCGTGTGGCACCGGGAGACCTTCTCGGTTTGCGACCCATACCTCATCATCCTCACTGATGGGGCAGCCCTGAGTTGTGAAGGTATGCGCGTCGTCATCGTCTAGTCGGGTGTAGTTCACCAGACCTTCTGCCATACCAAATACCTGTTGGAGCTGGCAGCCCAGCTCCTCTGGAATGCGTCTGGCCAGCGTTTCTCCCAAAGGAGCACCACCGACCTGCATCACTTTCAGACTGGAGAGTTCGTTAACGTGACCTCTGATATTGGCATATTCCAGCCAGATGCTGACCGCAGGTGGCACCAGAGCGGTAATATTGATCTGATGACGGGCTATGACCGGAAAACATCCGTCCGGGCTTGGATCGGGGACGAGAATGACCTGACCACCTGCATAAAATACGCCCAGCGCGCCCGGTGAACTCATAGGATAGTTGTGTGCGGCTGGCAGTGCGCAGAGATACCGGGTTTTACTGCTGATGTCGCAGATCGGATTGCTGGCGCGGATACTGTAATAGTAGTCGTTG
The DNA here is from genome assembly GCF_963866145.1 of Xenorhabdus sp. NBAII XenSa04. NCBI lineage: Bacteria > Pseudomonadati > Pseudomonadota > Gammaproteobacteria > Enterobacterales > Morganellaceae > Xenorhabdus > Xenorhabdus sp. NBAII XenSa04. The sequence continues at coordinate 10,530 of NZ_CAWMEB010000390.1, read as the reverse complement.
TGGGTGCGAGGAATCAGCTTGGGGGTGCCAGTGCTGCCGCCGGAAAGCTGGAAAAATGCGACCTCATCCGCAGGCGTTGGTGTGGGCGTGAAGTCTCCCGGCTCTTCCGATATCAGGCGTGAAAGCGAACGGTTCGAATCTGAATCCTCATGGTGAAGCACCACTATATTCAGTTTCGGGCACTTGGCGACCAGAAGATCAATAAGAGCATCATCATGAAACTGGCGATGCTGGCGATCGGCAATGAGTATCTCTGGCGTAATCTGGAGCGCATACGCAGTTAATTCGCTGCTCTGGTGGCTATAAAGCGCGTTAACCGGCGTGACACCCAGGCGCAGTAAGGCAAAAAAGACGATATAAAACTCAGCTTCGTTGCCAAGCTGCACCAGCGCGGTTTGTCTCTGACGCACGCCACGTCGATGCAAGGCGGCGGAGAGCCGGTTTACTGCTTCATTAAGCTCTCGATAGCTCCAGCACCGCTCCCCGCAGAATAGTGCCACGGCATCGTTCTCGCGGTGAATATCGAGAATATCGCTCAACGGGCGATCAATCCAGTACCCTTTCAGGCGATAACGTTCAGCCAGATCCTGAGGCCAGCGGTTGAATTCAATCATAATGTCTGCTCCTGTTGCGTTGCAAAACCAAGTGCACTCAGCATGGTGTTAAATTTGGTGCAGGTTTCCAGCCATTCGTTTTCCGGAACAGAGTCCGGAACGATGCCGGCGCCGGCGAATAGCTCAATCTGATGAGGCTGAACTTTGCCGCAGCGGATCGCCACAACCCATTCCCCGTCTCCGCGGGCGTCACACCAGCCGACAATACCGCCAAACCAGCCGCGGTCGAATGGCTCCAGCTCGCCGATCAGGCTGCGGGATAAGGTATAAGGAGCGCCGCATAATGCGGGCGTGGGATGAAGTAGGCAGGCAAGAGACAGCGCGTTATCGCGATCATTGTTCACTATACCCTGAATCTCAGTAGCGAGATGCCAGAGCGTAGGCGTGCTGAGCAGCGAGGGTTCTGGGATCGTCAGAGACCAACAGAGATCTGTCAACTGGCGACGGATAGCCTCCGTGACCACCAGATGCTCGTGGAGATCCTTTCCGGAGGCCAACAGCTTTTCCCTGGCATTTCTGTCACTGGCGTCATCGTCGCCTCGCCGTGCTGAGCCGGCAAGAGGACAGGAGCGCAGGATCTTGCCCTCCTTACGTAGCAGTAGTTCAGGGCTGGCGCCAATCAGAATGCCATCCGCCAGCGGTAAGTGAAAGTTGTAGCTCTCCGGATTCTGTTTGTTGAGTTGCAGCCATAGGCTTAGAGCGCTAAGCGGGGGGATGCTTTCAATCTGTAGCAGACGCGACAGCACCACTTTATTCAGTGCACCGATACGTAGCGGATTCAGGGCGTTCTCCACCATGGCGCAAAATGCATCATGATTTGGAATGTAGTGAGCTTGGCCCTCCACCTGCACCGGAGAGTCGGAGAGGTTAAAGGCGTAACGATCGAACCAGTAGCAGGTCTGTGGAATAAACAGTGAACAGGGTTGGCGCTTATCAAACGGAATAGCCCCCACGACAATGGGATTTTCTACTCCGGTCTGTTGAGTTTGACGAAGCAACTGTTGTACCTTCTGCTGGAACTCGCCCTCGACGTGATGTCCGGATGCGGCGGGATGTGTCAAGGTGGCGAGGCATCCCCGGGCGAGCAGGCTTTTGTGGGGCGACAGAAAGATAAAATCATCCTCTTGCAATGTTAGTGAAAGAAGATTGTTGGCGATACCAGACAAAATCAGGTTCCTCTTGTTGGTGTAGGGGCTAGCTTTTCCCCCCTTCCGGAGGGGAAAATACCGACGGTAACGTGAGAGTGAGCCGCCAGTGGTGCCGGATACCAGGTGTTATCAGTTATAACTGACCGTGGAGAACATACTGTGGCCCTAGCTGTAGAAACACGCTTCTTTTCCGCAGCAGGAGGCGACATAGTGAGGTTGTTGACGTTAAACTGCACGGATGCGCCTTTCAGGTTGGAAGTATTTTCTCTTAGATCATTGCGTGTTATGTAGCAAAAGCGGCGGATTACGACTTCATCGTTGCGGTTAGATGAACCTGGATAATGGGTGAAGGCACTTTTGGTGTAATTTAGTGCGTTGGATACGAAAGTCGTTCTTTGGTGATCCATCTGGTCACGAGTAACCATAGAGATTATCTGCTGTATTTTGACAAGTAGAATCGCTGTTTTGGTGACTGATACGTGATCTTTCGCTACAATCCCTTTCATTGGTAGCGTTACGCTTTTCAGCTCCACGGCTGCATCCCTCATGTTCTCTTCCCCATCGCTAGCTGCATATGCCCCGTCAGATAACCTAGGTGTTGAAAACAGTGCCGCCTGAAACCCAAACTCTGTGCGTCTGGTGATGATTTTCACCACAAGTTTTTTTCTTCTTATTTTAAACATAATCAAACACCGTCTGATTTGCCTTATAAAAATATTTAATAACAATTAATTTATGCTGCTTACAGGCGGCGCCGAAAATCCAATTTGTTGACAAAATGTTCATCAGGGAGAGGTATGAGATCCTGAGAAGGAAAACGCCATTACAATATTTTAAATAGAAATGATTATCAATATAATTTACATTACTAATTAATGGCGTTTTCTTGTAAAAATTTCTATAAATATGGCAATAGGGAAAAGTCATGCAGGTATAGATGCGCCATGGCCGTTTGTGTGGAACAGGAAAAATCAACGCTGGCTTTGGTATGCTTGGGAACCCCGTTTGAAACGAATACGATAGGGTATTCTAAATCGGAGGAAATACACGATAAAGTGATTGGTACTTTCACTGAGCGTGAAAACTATTTTTAATAAGAGTTCTAACTACTTAATACATAACCGTCACTTTCATTATGTCATCGATCATATCAGCGGAAGAATGTTCATTAACAGAACCCGCTTACTTTGATATAACTCCTGAACACTATATTTTTAATTGAAAAAAATATTCAAAACAGGATTAAACACGGAGCCAGTTCCCGTCAGCGTTTGAAAACACGCCATGCCAGCATCTTACATGTATTATTAACAGACCCGTAGATGACGAGTCATGACATTGAATTGATGAAATTCAGGCTATGAGATATGTGTGTGAGTACGATAATAGCGGAAATTTATGAATGACTGTCATAAAAATGTCATAATTTATACATTTTACTGTCATTAAGTTGACTTATTTTTCCCTCCTGAACCAATTTTTACCTAAAACTAGACTGTTGATGTTGTTGAAAATTGTTTTTAATGAATGATGTATATCTCAGCAGGAGGGTGTATGAAATCAATACGTATCACTGTGGCAGGTATCATGGCAACAGTATTTGCTATGACGTCTTTGTCTTCATTTGCTGCAACTACATTTGTTGCAACTACCAGCTTGACAGGAGCAGGTGCGACATTCCCGGCACCGGTATATACCAAGTGGGCTGATTCTTATCAAAAAGAAACGGGTAATAAAATCAATTATCAGGGGATTGGTTCTTCTGGTGGTGTAAAACAGATTATTGCCAACACAGTTGATTTTGGTGCATCAGATGCCCCACTTGCTGATGACAAACTGGCTTCTGAAGGTTTATTCCAGTTTCCGACCGTAATTGGTGGCATTGTACTGGCGGTGAACCTTCCGGGTATCAAATCCGGCCAATTGGTGTTAGATGGCAAAACTCTCGGTGACATCTATTTGGGAACCATCAAAAAATGGAATGATCCCATCATTGCGAAATTGAATCCGAATCTCCAACTCCCTGATCAAAATATTGCGGTGGTGCGCCGTGCGGATGGTTCTGGTACTTCTTTTGTTTTCACTAGCTATCTGTCCAAAGTAAACAGTGACTGGAAAGCAAAAGTCGGGGCAGGTTCTACAGTGAAATGGCCAATCGGATTGGGCGGCAAAGGAAATGATGGCATTGCTGCGTTCGTCCAGCGTTTGCCCGGCTCCATTGGTTATGTTGAATATGCTTATGCGAAGCAAAATAACCTCGCTTATACCAAGTTGGTAGCCGCTGATGGAAACGTTATCGCTCCTACCGAAACTAATTTCAGTGCGGCAGCAAAAGGGGCGGACTGGAACAAAAGTTTTGCACAGGATTTGACTAATCAGCCCGGCGAAAATGCCTGGCCCATCACGTCAACGACATTCATCCTAATCCATAAACAGCAGAAAAATGCCATACATGGAACAGAAATCCTGAAATTCTTTGACTGGGCCTATGAAAAAGGCGGCGAGCAAGCGAAAGCGCTGGATTATGCTGTGTTGCCAAAAGCCGTCATTGAACAGGTACGTGCAGCCTGGAAAAATGACATAAAAGATAAGCACGGCAATGCCTTGTATTAACCATTCGTTGTATTAGCCGATGTTATTGAAGGGAAATAACCCAAATGGGAATTGAGCGCATGGCCAAACATAAGACTATACATAGAAAAACCATGCATAAAACAGTACAGAAAGCACCTGGTAAGCACGGTGATATTATTTTCAGTACGCTAGTCAGGCTGGCGGCTCTGATGACGTTATTTCTACTGGGAGGCATTATCATCTCGCTGCTTATTGCTGCCTGGCCGAGTATGCAGGCGTTTGGTTTTGCTTTTCTATGGAATAAAGATTGGGATGCACCTGCGGGGATTTTCGGCGCACTAGTTCCGATTTATGGCACATTAGTGACTTCATTGATTGCTCTGATTATTGCCGTTCCGGTCAGTTTTGGCATCGCTCTGTTTTTGACAGAGCTGGCACCAAACTGGCTGAAACGGCCGCTTGGTGTAGCAATCGAATTATTGGCGGCAATCCCCAGTATCGTTTATGGCATGTGGGGGCTGTTTGTCTTTGCCCCGCTTTTTGCCACCTATTTCCAGCAACCTGTCGGAAATGTGTTGTCGAGTATTCCTGTCGTAGGAGAACTGTTTTCCGGCCCGGCTTTCGGCATCGGTATTCTGGCCGCGGGTATTATTCTTGCCATTATGATTATTCCCTATATTGCTTCTGTGATGCGCGATGTTTTTGAACAAACTCCCGTTATGATGAAAGAATCGGCTTATGGAATTGGCTGTACAACATGGGAAGTGATTTGGCATATCGTCCTGCCTTACACCAAAAATGGGGTAATCGGCGGTGTGATGTTGGGCCTGGGGCGTGCACTGGGAGAAACCATGGCAGTGACTTTTATTATCGGCAATACCTATCAACTGGACAGTTTCTCCCTCTATATGCCCGGAAACAGCATTACTTCGGCATTGGCAAATGAATTTGCCGAAGCGGAATCTGGTCTGCATACCTCTGCATTGATGGAACTGGGGCTGATTTTATTTGTGATCACTTTTATTGTTCTCGCGTTATCAAAATTGATGATCATGCGTCTGTCCAGGAACGAGGGGCGTTGAAATGGTAAGAATTGATAAACGCCATAAGTTACAAGCCTGGCGGCGTCGGAAAAATCATCTCGCCCTGTTTCTATCTATGGCAACAATGGCGTTCGGTTTGTTCTGGCTGATTTGGATTTTAATCTCCACAATCACTAAAGGCATTGATGGGATGTCTCTGGCGTTATTTACCGAAATGACACCACCACCCAACACAGCAGGAGGCGGGCTGGCAAACGCCATTGTTGGCAGTGGACTCCTGATCTTCTGGGCAACGGTATGCGGTACGCCATTGGGAATTATGGCGGGTATTTATCTTGCTGAGTATGGACGTCGTTCTCCGCTGGCTGAGGTGATCCGCTTTATCAATGATATCCTGCTTTCTGCCCCTTCCATTGTTGTAGGGCTGTTTGTTTACACGATAGTTGTGACGAAAATGCAGCATTTCTCTGGTTGGGCAGGGGTAATTGCACTGGCTCTGTTACAAATCCCGATTGTTATCCGCACAACGGAAAACATGTTGAAACTGGTGCCGGATAACCTGCGTGAAGCAGCTTATGCACTGGGAACACCGAAATGGAAAATGATCTCTGCTATTACGTTGAAAGCCTCAATATCAGGTATTATCACGGGTGTGTTACTGGCGATTGCCCGTATTGCAGGGGAAACCGCCCCATTGTTATTCACTTCGCTTTCCAACCAGTTCTGGAGCACTAACCTCAGTCAGCCAATTGCCAATTTGCCTGTCACCATATTCAAGTTTGCTATGAGTCCATTCTCTGACTGGCAACAACTGGCATGGGCCGGGGTTTTACTGATTACCTTGTGTGTACTGTTGATTAATATCTTGGCGCGGTTGTTATTTGCCAAGAAAAAATTCTGATATTAGAGGAACTGATATTGAAGAGAGAAGCGTTGATGAGTAAAGCCAATGATGTTGCAGGAAATAAGATTCAGGTACGAAATCTGAATTTCTATTACGGCAAATTTCATGCACTGAAAAATATCACGTTGGATATTGCACAGAATAAAGTGACTGCTTTCATTGGCCCATCGGGATGTGGCAAATCAACATTACTGCGTACTTTTAACAAAATGTATGAACTGTATGGAGAACAGAAAGCAGAAGGCGAGATCTTGCTGGATGAAACAAATATTCTGACCGATAAACAGGATATTGCCTTGTTACGAGCCAAAGTAGGCATGGTTTTTCAAAAGCCGACGCCCTTTCCGATGTCGATTTACGACAATATCGCTTTTGGCGTGCGTTTGTTTGAAAAACTTTCAAGGGCTGAGATGGATGAGCGAGTCCATTGGGCGCTGACAAAAGCCGCATTGTGGAACGAAACCAAAGACAAGTTACACCAGAGTGGTTACAGCCTGTCTGGAGGTCAGCAACAGCGTTTGTGTATTGCTCGTGCTATCGCTATCCGACCGGAAGTTTTGTTGCTGGATGAACCTTGCTCTGCTCTCGACCCGATTTCTACAGGGCGTATTGAGGAACTGATCAGTGAACTGAAATCGGAATATACCGTAGTGATCGTTACACACAATATGCAGCAGGCGGCACGTTGTTCTGATTATACGGCTTTTATGTACCTCGGTGAGTTGATTGAATTCAGTGACACTGACATTTTGTTCACCACACCGAAAATGAAGCAGACCGAAGATTATATTACTGGTCGGTATGGTTGATATGGGCAGATAAGAGGTAGCGTAAAGATGGACAATCTGAATTTCGGTAAGCACATTTCTGGTCAGTTCAATGCTGAGCTGGAACATATCCGTACTGAATTAATGGCGATGGGTGGATTGGTAGAAGAGCAGCTCAGTAAGGCGATTCTGGCAATGCACAATCAGGATAAACAGTTAGCCCAACAAGTCATTGAAGACGACCAGAAGGTCAACATGATGGAAGTGGCGATAGATGAAGCCTGTGTTCGTATCATTGCCAAACGTCAGCCCGCCGCAAGTGATCTGCGCCTGATAATGGTTATCTCAAAGACCATTGCCGAGCTGGAGCGTATTGGTGATGTTGCGAATAAAATTTGTCAGACGGCGCTGGAGAAATTTTCTCATCAACAGCAACCACTATTGGTCAGTCTGGAATCTTTGGGCTGGCATACCATCCGGATGCTGCATGATGTATTGGATGCTTTTGCCCGTATGGATTTGCAAGAAGCCATTCGTATCTATCGTGAAGATAAAAAAGTAGATCAGGAATATGAAGGTATTGTGCGCCAGTTAATGACTTACATGATGGAAGATCCACGTACTATTCCAAGCATCATGACCGCACTTTTATGTGCCCGCTCTATCGAACGTATCGGCGATCGTTGTCAGAACATTTGTGAATTTATCTTCTATTACGTCAAAGGACAGGATTTTCGCCATGTTGGGGGCGATAAACTGGAAGAATTGCTTACTAAAGATGAATAATTTTTATGACGATGAAACATGGGTATTCTCTTAAGTGCGGTTAGGGGTTCACTTTAAAGATTTATTCCAAAATGGTATAAATATAGTATTTTATATTATTTCAAGTACTATGATGAAATTGATAGTTTTTATTGGACAATAAATAATTATTAACAAATTAACAACAGGGGTGTCCAATGAAATTCCGCAATCAATCTCGGATAGCAGTGACTGCGTTACTAACCAGTCTGGTATTAGTTTCTGGCGTAGCGAAAGCAGACAAACTTGATGATATAAAAAAAGCGGGTACGGTTCGTATTGCGGTATTCGACAGTAATCCCCCTTTTGGTTTTATCGATCCTAAAACGAAAAAACTTGCTGGTTATGATGTGGATATCGCCAATGCAATCGCCAGTGATCTGGGTGTGAAACTGCAATTGCGCCCAACCAATCCCGCAAATCGTATTCCACTACTCTCTTCCAAGAAAATTGACTTAATTGCTGCTAACTTCACGATCACTGATGAACGGGCAAAACAGGTCGATTTTTCCATTCCTTATTTTGCCACAGGGCAAAAATTCATTGCCCGTAAAGGTGTCCTGACTAATCCGGATGATATCGCTAAATTGCGTATCGGTGCGGATAAGGGAACGGTACAGGAAATTACGTTGCGTGAGCGTTATCCAACTGCGAAAGTTATCTCTTATGACGATACTCCGCTGGCATTCGCGGCGTTGAGAAATGGTAATGTTCAGGCGATCACTCAGGATGACGCAAAGCTGGTGGGCTTGTTGGCAAATGTTCCTGAAGCGCAAAAAGCAGATTTTGAAATATCACCTTTCAGTATTACCCGTGAATATCAGGCTGTAGCGGCTTCCAAAGAAGAAACTCGGCTGGTTGAAGCGGTTAACCAGACATTGTTGAAACTGGAAAAAGAGGGTGAAGCAGAGAAAATTTATAACCGTTGGTTTGGCCCTGACACAAAATCGGCTCAGCCGCGTGGTAATTTTAAGTTTGCTCCATTAAATAGTCAGGTAGCGAACTAACATACGTCTGGGAAAATGATATCGGAAACCAGCCCCGTCTTTGTGCGGGGCTTTGCCATTTGTTGATGTGGTGAATAATATGTTTGAGCAATTTATTGACGAGCACTTATTGGCTCCTGAATATCTGCAATGGCTCTGGCAAGGGTTCTTGATTACATTATGGATCTCTGCCTGTACCATTTTTTCTTCCACCTTACTGGGTTTTGTCATCGCGACAGCGCGGGACAGCCAGATCAAGCCATTGCGTTGGTTGATTACGCTGTACACCTCGGTATTCCGCAATACCCCGTTGCTGGTACAACTGTTTTTCTGGTATTTCGCTTCCGGCCAGATTTTGCCTCAAGATGCCATGATCTGGCTGAACACTCCCCATGAGACTGCGATTGCAGGTTTTACTCTGGAATGGCCTTCATTTGAGTTTCTGGCTGGATTTATTGGCCTGACACTCTATTCCGCCCCTTTTGTGGCAGAAGAGTTAAGAGCTGGAATGCAGGGTGTTGGACATGGGCAAAAATATGCTGCTCATGCATTGGGTTTAACTGGTTGGCAGGCCATGCGCCATGTCGTACTGCCACAGGCATTGAAGATTGCTATGCCACCACTTTTGGGGCAGTACATGACTATCGTCAAGAATTCATCATTAACAATGGCGATTGGTGTCGCTGAACTTTCCTATGCTTCCCGTCAGGTAGAAACACAGTCTCTGCAAACATTTGAAGCGTTTGGCGTGGCGACAGTGCTCTACATCGCCATTATTGCTGTGATGGAAGGGTGGGGGCAATGGCGTCAGCAGAGAATACTGGCAAGAGGGTACTGATATGGACTTTACTGTTATAGCAGAAAACTGGCGCTATTTGCTGTTGGGAACCTTTCCCGACGGGCCGTTGGAAGGCGCAGCTTTGACTCTGATGATAAGTATTATGGCCGGAGTGATCTCGATTGCCTTAGGGACAGTGGCAGGAATCGCATTGGCGATGTTGCGGGGTTTTTGGGTAAATTTGCTGGCAGCGGTACTGGGATTCTTTCGTGCTATTCCGGTTATTATGCTGATTTTCTGGACTTATTTCTTGTTGCCAGTGGTTTTGGGTATGGAAATACCTGAAATCACCACTGTAGTTTGTGCACTGGCATTGATCACGTCTGCTTATCTGGCCCATGGTGTCAAAGCGGGCATTCTGGCGATTGGTGAAGGTCAATGGCGTGCAGGACTGTCTCTGGGTTTCAATCGTTGGGAAGTATTGTGGCATATCGTTCTGCCACAGGCATTGCGTATGATGGTGCCTTCGTTCATAAACCAATGGATTGCGTTAATCAAAGACACTTCATTGGCCTATATTGTCGGCGTAGCAGAACTGTCATTTTTGGCGACACAGGTTAATAACCGTAGTATGGTTTATCCGATGGAAGTCTTTTTATTTGTTGCGTTAGTTTATTTTGTGATGTGTTTGTCACTGGAATTAGCCGCTAACTATGTTGCTCGCCATTTTTCGGTAAGACGTGAGAAAACAGCATTCTTGCGATTTTGGGGTATACCCGACAGGCTTCGAATTGTATTTAGACGGCAAGTGAATGGCTCTTCAGAAACCTGTTAGTGCTATGTTTGTAACCACGATATCTGGAACAAAGCGAAGGTAATAAAAAGACAAGAGTCGGTCACGTATTCAACCTG
>NZ_CAWMEB010000389.1:0-420 GCF_963866145.1 Xenorhabdus sp. NBAII XenSa04 | reverse complement strand
GCTTACGGCCAACCCGCCGCTAAATTCCCGACCACTTTTTTAAGTGAACAACCGGCAACGGGGCAAAATACCCCACCGATCCCTTTGCCGAAGGAAGAAAACGAAAAACCGGTCTATACCTTGCCGGAAAATGCCACTTTGGTGGGCAGTCAGGCGATGACCGCGTTATTAGGCCGGGTGCCTGTCAATGGCACAGTCACTGACCCTTACCCGTTCAAAATTCTGATTGGCAAAGACAACCTGACCGCCAACGGCATCGAACTGCCGGAAGTGGAAGGCGCCGTGGTTTCCGGCTCGGCCAGTGGTGACTGGACCCTCTCCTGTGTACGCGGGCAGGTCAATTCCATCACCTTTGTGTTTCAGGATGGCACCGTGCGTACCCTGCCGGGCAAAGGGCAAAATCAGCAGGGTATCGGCTGG
>NZ_CAWMEB010000388.1:0-233 GCF_963866145.1 Xenorhabdus sp. NBAII XenSa04 | reverse complement strand
AGTCGCAGTGGCTCTGCCACCCTTGGCGGGCTGGAGCTGGGCTGGCGTTCGGATTTAATGTGCGGCAATTTTGACCTGAAAGCCACTGTCAGCAATCAGTTGAACGGTATCACGGCCGGATTTAAGAATCTGATGGGTGATGTGATTCAGGGCGCCACCGGTGCCGTGGCGAGTTTACCGGCCATGGTCATTCAGCGCGCCAATCCGGGTCTCTATGACATGCTGACCAATGG
>NZ_CAWMEB010000387.1:0-281 GCF_963866145.1 Xenorhabdus sp. NBAII XenSa04 | reverse complement strand
TATGACATGCTGACCAATGGAGTTTTGCAGGCCAATGTGGCGTTCGATAAAGCCCAGTTCAATTGCCAAAACATGGCCAAACGGATGATGGATTTTGCGCAGAACACCAAATGGACGCAGTCGGCGGCTTTGCAGGAATACAAAACGCTGGTCAATGGCGGCGATGGGGATGCGGTGCGTGTGAATAATGCCGGCAGCAAAGCGACCGGTGCCAGCGGGCATTCATGGATTGGCGGGCAACGGCAGGGTGGTAAGGGACAAAATGCCATTCGCCCGACCCG
>NZ_CAWMEB010000386.1:0-235 GCF_963866145.1 Xenorhabdus sp. NBAII XenSa04 | reverse complement strand
ACCGGTTTTATACAGGCGGGCATCCGGTGCTGTTGAGAACGGGTCAGAAATAAAGCGTTCCGCCGTCAGTGCCGGACGGTTAAGGTAACCGCGGGCAACACCGGCCCCGCCAATATACAGCTCGCCCGTTACGCCAATCGGGACTGGCTGACCGTGATGATCGAGGAGATAAGCACGCAGGTCAGGTAATGGCTGACCAATCAGGCTGCCACGGCCTTCGGTAATATCCTCACCG
>NZ_CAWMEB010000385.1:0-422 GCF_963866145.1 Xenorhabdus sp. NBAII XenSa04 | reverse complement strand
TCAAGTTAGATTGGTATATATTGATGAAAACGGATGCCAAAAATGGTTTTTACCTCCCTCTCCAGAAACTGGTGATGGTGTTATCGAAAATTTAGTTATGCTGCGTAAATACTACGTAGAAAATAATCTGACCAATGGTCAGCCTGTATGGTATGGATGCCTAGTCACTGTTGACCTTGAAAAAATGAAAATCAACATAGACTTCAAGTACGAAGAATAGCAATAAAACGATCCCAGCCATAGTGCTGGGATCTCCCGTCTTTACTACTAGTTCTCAATAATATGAATTATCAATCAGTTACGCTTATAGTATGAAGTTTCAAAGAAGTCAGTCTTCAACCCTCTTACCTCATCCATCCTTCTTGCCACCAAAACCGCCGCCTCCAGTTCACTGCACTGATGCTCGCGCATTAATGCCCGCC
>NZ_CAWMEB010000384.1:0-285 GCF_963866145.1 Xenorhabdus sp. NBAII XenSa04 | reverse complement strand
TTGTTTCTGGTTCGCAGAAAAAAGGCAGTTTTATCCCGATCACTGAGATTACCGGAACGCCGGACACAATCATCATTACCGAAGGTTACGCTACAGCTTTAACTGTCAGCCAACTAAATAAAGGCGTGGTACTGGCAGCGATTGATGAAAGTAACCTATTGGTTGTTGCCGGGCAGGTTAGAGAGCAGTATCCAAACTCCAGAATCATCATTGCCGCCGATAATGACTGGCATGAACCGGAAGAACGAGACAAAAACGGCAGGCTGAAAAAGAATATCGGCAAGG
>NZ_CAWMEB010000383.1:0-270 GCF_963866145.1 Xenorhabdus sp. NBAII XenSa04 | reverse complement strand
GCCAAATTCTAAAAAGCCCGGTGTTAGCTCTGCTAATCGGGCTTTTTGCTTTTCAATGATCATACTCACCACTTATGCCCTATTTATCAATTTTATTTCTGTAACTTTTTGATTATTTTTCTGAAAACAACACGAAAAAGCTGAAAAAAAGCGCACAAAGTACATATTAACAACAAACAAACCGTTATTATAATTTTCTTCTTTGACAAACAGAAAGAGAGCCGTTAATATTCGCCCCGTCTTGAAGGAGTTCCTCCATAGTTCAGTCGG
>NZ_CAWMEB010000382.1:152-310 GCF_963866145.1 Xenorhabdus sp. NBAII XenSa04 | reverse complement strand
TTTTTCCCCAATATTTTCAGTGTCGCTGACAGTCGCAACCACAACCCCGGATCGGCCTGCGACAGTACCCGGTCTTTCAGGCCGGTTTTAGCGGCTGACCACCAGGCTTTACAGGTCGGGTAGCCGTTTGGCCCAGTATAAGGCCGCCCGTTGTCCCG
>NZ_CAWMEB010000382.1:0-133 GCF_963866145.1 Xenorhabdus sp. NBAII XenSa04 | reverse complement strand
CGGTGATCCGCCGTCTGGTCAGCCCGGTGAACCTGACCGTTTCACAGGAGGGGTATGTTTATGCCGGGTATGGCGGCAATGCCGATCCCAGCTTATTGGATGGCGCTAACCGCATCGGTACTTCCGCAGGGGC
>NZ_CAWMEB010000381.1:0-200 GCF_963866145.1 Xenorhabdus sp. NBAII XenSa04 | reverse complement strand
TGCGGGTACAAAGTGCCGGCGGGGCGGTTTACCTGAAAGCCAACAGTGCCTTTTCGCCAACCCGCCTGCAATTGCAAGACAGCGAAAACGGCGAAATCATTTTACTGGATATCACTGCGAGTAAAACGGGCGCAACGGAACCCGTGCGTATTGTTTACCCGGATGAAAAACAACCCCTTCCGACTGATAAATCGCAACAG
>NZ_CAWMEB010000380.1:0-269 GCF_963866145.1 Xenorhabdus sp. NBAII XenSa04 | reverse complement strand
CCGGTGGTGCCTGACGTGTAGATGATATAAGCCAGATCGGTCGGCTGGTTGATTAAGACCGGATTTTCTGCTGGCTGACCGGCGGTCACAGACTGATCATCTGCCGCTATCAGAGCAGGCTGAACAGGCAGTATCTCACCGTGTGTCGCTAATATCGGCAAATGCCGCTGTTGGGTCACTACACTCGGAGCCTGAGTATCGGCCAGAATAAAGCGGACACGCTCGGCGGGATATTGCGGAGAGACAGGTACATAAGCGCCACCCGCTTT
>NZ_CAWMEB010000379.1:0-2703 GCF_963866145.1 Xenorhabdus sp. NBAII XenSa04 | reverse complement strand
ATTTAAAGGAATATCAACTCATTTACTTCGTTTATAACGGTGTTGCACTTATTATGTGAATGCAAGAACAATGGACATCTTCATAACCATCAATGTAACTAAATGCCTTTTCATAATAGTGAGAGTCTTGACATGTGGTTCTATCTTTTCCCGTGCAGTGTGAGGAAAAATGAATACTCCTATCATTTTGAAAAGGCATTTAGTCTGTTGACAACGTAATGATGCTACAAATAAAGACATAAAAATACGATGATCCCCCCAACTAGAAAGTCTACAATTTCCAGAATAGGATGATGCGCCATGAATTTCGAAACCGTCATAAACATCATTTATAATCAAGGGTTGAATGTTAACACCCAATTTTAGTAACTCATTTACCATTGCTTTTATTCTTGGTGATTTATGAAGACGGGTTATAGATCCCCCGGTAACTCTGAAACAGCCATTGACATAAATTCCTATTGAAGCTAGCGTAGGTACAATATTAGGGCAATTACTGACATTAAATTCATAGTTTCCAGTTAGTAGGCCTTTTCTATTAATCAACCTAATTTCGTTTTTTTGATCATTTCTTATGACTTCTACTCCCATTTCTTCAACAAATGCTAGAATAGCCTGCTCACCTTGCAAGCTCTTACTGTTGATATTTTTAAGTATCAGGTCACATGGAAATAAAGTTGCCACCGCAACCAGGTAAGAACACGAAGTGTAATCGCCTGTTATTGTAAATTCAGCAGGACTATATTCGCCAGGGAATACCGTAATTTTGGAGAAATCTTCATTATGCTTAAATTTAATACCAGCTATTTCAAGAACTTCTAATGTCTGTCGAATATAGGATAATGATAGGATCTCCCCTTTGATTTTTACAGTGGTACTTTTTTTAGCAAGGGGGGCTGCGAAAAGGATTGCTGTAATAAATTGGGAACTAATGTTTCCTTCGATTTCGCATTCACCACCAATATATCCTCCCCAATTGATGAAAGGTGCTTTTCCGTTCATATGAACACTGGTAATGTTTCCACCCAATTCAATAAGTAAATTCAGTAAAGGCTCCATTACACGAGTTCTGAGAGTAGCATCACCCGATATCACAGCGGGAGTATCACTGTGGCAAGTAAGGGCGGTTATTACACGGAAGACTAGTCCCGAACCGAAAGCATCAATGACATTTTTTTCAGGGCTAATTTTACCACCAGTACCATAAATAATTAATCTTCGCGGCTCCTCAATAATTCTGGCTCCAATACTGCGACATGCTTCCTTCATTGTACTGGTTTCCAGACAACGTAAGTCATTATTAATAATTGATTTACCATCAGCCAAGCTGGCAGCCAGAATAGCTCGTTGAGTTTCTGGTTTCGATGAGGGTATATAAGCGGAATGAAGAATATAATTAGATGGATTAACAGCCAGGTATTTTAATGGCAACATAACTTTACTTTTCCTTTCATAATAATATTGCAAATAAATGAAATATCCAGATTTTTTGTAACCAATTGTTTATAAAATAAAATATGAAATGCATTCTTATGTAATTTAATAATAATTTTATTAAAATTTAATCTGTTTTTAATTCCGTAAGATAGAGTTAAAATATGATCTACTTATTTTTATTTATCATGTAAATCTGAATTATTCTACTTTTCAGATATTAAACAGATTGTATACATTTTCAAAATTTAATTAATTTAAATTTACTTGATATATTTATCAGTTTATAATCAAAAATTATAAAAAATAAAAATGTAAAACATTACTTACATAATTCACGTAATAACTATAATTTCAAAAATACTTGTATTTATATAATAAATTCATTCATGAAAGTATCTGAGTAGTCATCTTGATGCTAATTATCTTGGCCTATGTAGGATGACACTGACGCGCTGCGCTTGTCTTCTCCGTGCCACCGGGCTAATACATTAACCCGGCAGCACGGAGAGCTGAAAAAAACCTGCCAGAAAAAATAGCTCCTCACCTGCGCCTCACTTTTCTCCTCACTTTTTATTTTCCTCACTGCAAAAACAGGTGAGGAATTGATATTTTTTTATCCTTAAAAATCAATGTTTTTTGTGCTCCTCACTTTTTCCGTATAGAGGCGAAAAAAGTGAGGAATACGGTGAGCAGTAAAATCCCTCTCCTCACCGTTCCTCACTTTCTGACTCACTTTTTAATCTTCATTATTCCGGTTAATAATCGTGAGTTCCTGCCCGTGGCGGGTAATCAAGCCGTCCTGCTCTAACTTGGTTAACCAGCGGCTGAAATTCTTCACGTTCACGCCCATCGATTTTAAATCATCACGGATAAGGGCAATGCTGCAAGGTTCTTTCAAAGCAGTGCGCGACCGAATACATTGCCACAATGCCGTATGGTTATCGGTCTTATTGGAGACATGCCCGATGTCTTCCTCCTCAACCGGATCACGTGGCTTGTCAACCAAGACCAGTGAGGTAATATCTTCACCGTCTTTATCGGTAAAAAGTTCAACTACACACATGTCATAGGCTTTGGTTTCCAGCTCTTCGGCATCTTTCATTTTGGTGCAGGTCATAACCAGTGCACCGCCTTTTTTCCCTTCCCGGCTGATCCGGTATTCAACATCCAGCGCCGCACGAAAAGCACTGGAACCCCTTGCACCTTTGCTTTCATCTTTGCCGGAATGGTGAACCACGAGAATACTGGTCATGCTTCCAATAGTTA
>NZ_CAWMEB010000378.1:0-545 GCF_963866145.1 Xenorhabdus sp. NBAII XenSa04 | reverse complement strand
TCCGGCTCTACCGGGCAGCCGAAAGGGGTGATGGTGGAGCATCAGTCGATCTATCAACGCACGTTGAGCGTCAATGAGCTGTATGGGGTGACGGCGCAGGATCGGGTATTGCAGTTTGCGGCGTTTGCTTTTGATGTCGCCGTTGAGGAGTGTTTCTCAGCATTATGTCATGGCGCCACGCTGGTGATCCGTGATGATAGCTGGCTGACCTCCATGGCAGAGTTTATTACCTTAACCCGTGAAAACCGTATCACGGTGCTGTTCCTGCCGACATTATTCTGGTCTGAACTGGCCGCCAGAGAGCCGGGATTAGTGCTGCCGGATGCGCTTCGGCTGATTATCATCGGCAGTGAGGCCGTGCAGAAAAAAGCCCTTCAGGACTGGTTTGCCCAGGCAGGTCACCGTCCCCGGTTATTAAATGCTTATGGTCCGACGGAAAATACTGTCACCGCCACCTGTCAAGAAGTCTTCTCTTCGGACGATGATCGTTCTATCGGCCGGCCGCTCAGTAATACCCGCATTTATCTGCTGGACAGCCACGGGCA
>NZ_CAWMEB010000377.1:0-260 GCF_963866145.1 Xenorhabdus sp. NBAII XenSa04 | reverse complement strand
CGGGTCGGGCGAATGGCATTCTGGCCCTTGCCGCCCTGCCGTTGCCCGCCAATCCACGGATGCCCGCTGGATAATCATCGCCGGCAGGCTGGCCACCGCACCGGTGGCGCCCTGAATCACATCACCCATCAGATTTTTAAACCCGGCGGTAATGCCATTTAACTGATTGCTGACAGTGGCTTTCAGGCCAAAATTGCCGCACATCAAATCCGAACGCCAGCCCAGCTCCAGTCCACCAAGTGTGGCAGAGCCACTGCGAC
>NZ_CAWMEB010000376.1:0-231 GCF_963866145.1 Xenorhabdus sp. NBAII XenSa04 | reverse complement strand
TGTTAGCTCTGCTAGTCGGGTTTTTTGCTATCTATCCCCTTTATGGGTTATTTCTGACTCTAACGAACAATTTTCTATCTTGCCAAGATACGTTTTCTATCACCACATAGCCACTCTGAACACTACTTAACCAATTGAATTTATTTTCTATTTTTTCTCTTTACAACTCCTCTGTATTCCCCTATTATTTGCCTCGTTCTCAGGAACATAACAATTCCTCCATAGTTCAGT
>NZ_CAWMEB010000375.1:0-280 GCF_963866145.1 Xenorhabdus sp. NBAII XenSa04 | reverse complement strand
TCCTGTGTGTGCGTTTTGTCCAGTTCCGCAAGGTGCTTGATGCGCTCTTGCTGCCTATCTATCGCGATGATCTGTTCGTCATACTGTCGCTTTAACCTGTGGTATTCTTCGGCCTTGTTATGATACTCACTGTAATAGAACCAGAGCAGGCCAGAGACAATCACAAAAGCAATGAGTCTGAAGTACTGGCTATTGAGTTTCATAGCAACTCAAACGCTTTTTCAAACGTTGCCTCAGAATACGGTTGCCTGCCGTTCTCATGCCGGATAATGGCTTTTGA
>NZ_CAWMEB010000374.1:0-420 GCF_963866145.1 Xenorhabdus sp. NBAII XenSa04 | reverse complement strand
CCAGCCGATACCCTGCTGATGTTGCCCTGTGCCCGGCAGGGTACGCACGGTGCCATCCTGAAACACAAAGGTGATGGAATTAACTTGACCACGTACACAGGAGAGGGTCCAGTCGCCACTGGCCGAGCCGGAAACTATAGCCCCTTCCACTTCCGGTAGTTCGATGCCGTTGGCAGTCAGGTTGTCTTTGCCAATCAGAATCTTGAACGGGTAAGGGTCAGTGACTGTGCCATTGACAGGTACCCGGCCTAATAACGCGGTCATCGCCTGACTGCCGACCAGCGTGGCATTTTCCGGCAGGGTATAGACCGGTTTTTCGTTTTCTTCCTTAAGCGAGGCATTCGGTGAGGTATTTTGCTCCGTTGCCGGTTGTTCACTTAAAAAAGAAGTCGGGAATTTCGCGGCGGGTTGGCCGTAAGC
>NZ_CAWMEB010000373.1:0-341 GCF_963866145.1 Xenorhabdus sp. NBAII XenSa04 | reverse complement strand
ACTCTGGCACTATTTACACCTGATTCGCAATGGAATACACCCACCCAAAAGGTATGCTTTCTCTCCCAGCATAATCCACCATCCCTCACAATATCTGTTTTTCTATCAGTAAAAGCAGTAGCATCCAATTTATTATCAAATAGATAATGAATAAATGAATCGTTTTAGAAATGTGTCATAAGGAAAATGATGGTGAGTGATGATAAGCTGTATTCAGAAATTGGTCGTATATTGTATGAATCTGCGCCTGATAATGCCCAGAAGATTTTACTGGATGTCGAGTTATCGCCCGAAAATGATCATGCTAAGTTTTTATATGACTATACCAATCGTCATTGAAG
>NZ_CAWMEB010000372.1:0-422 GCF_963866145.1 Xenorhabdus sp. NBAII XenSa04 | reverse complement strand
GAACTATGGAGGAATTGCTGTGTTCCTGAGAACGAGGCGAATAATAGGTGAATGGATAAGGGTTGTAAAGCAGAAATAATGAAAAATAAGTTCAAGCGGTTGATAGTTATTCAATGTGATGATGTTTTATCATTTTTTGTGACGAAATATCACCAATGCTATAATTTTTATACCTTATATATAATATTAAGATTTCGTTGTATTTTCTGAAATAAGATCACGGAGAAAATTACAGGTAGAACTAATTACATAGAACTAACAGGAAAGATTGTAGCGAAAAACATCGTCAATTTTTTATCTGTACAATAGGGGTATAAGTAATGATTGGATAGTTGGGATAAATGTGATTGGGTCAGGTAGATGTGGTTATTAGCATTATTACCAGTAATAAAAGGTAAAAAGCCCGACTAGCAGAGCTAACA
>NZ_CAWMEB010000371.1:0-216 GCF_963866145.1 Xenorhabdus sp. NBAII XenSa04 | reverse complement strand
TATCTGTCAAAACCGCTAATGTCCGTTCTAAGACCGTCTGGAGAACACTTGCCCATCAGTGCTTTTGAACCTTTTTTTCACAGGTCCCTTCCGATTACACTGAGAAGCTGACCACACCTGCTAGAAGATGGAGGTATGCAGCCCGTTAGTAGGAGTAATACTACCCAGCTTATAACCCTCAAACGTAGGGCAGATGGCGGCCGCGATATCCTGCAG
>NZ_CAWMEB010000370.1:0-221 GCF_963866145.1 Xenorhabdus sp. NBAII XenSa04 | reverse complement strand
ACTGATTCAGTCTTATCGTGACGTTGTTGATGCCTGGCAATCAGGTGTGCGTAAGTACCCTGCTGTGGTCTTTGATGACCGTGACATCGTGTATGGCACGGCGGATGTGGCAGAAGCGAGCGCCCTCAGGGAGCAGAGTCAACGATGAAGACACCCCGCCTTGCTTTTCCTGTTATCATCACCTTGGTCGCTGCGTTTGCTCCCTTTGCGCAGGCTTCCCT
>NZ_CAWMEB010000369.1:0-221 GCF_963866145.1 Xenorhabdus sp. NBAII XenSa04 | reverse complement strand
ACTGATTCAGTCTTATCGTGCCGTTGTTGACGCCTGGCAATCAGGTGTGCGCAAGTACCCTGCCGTGGTATTTGATGACCGGGACGTCGTGTATGGCACGGCGGATGTGGCAAAGGCGAGTGCCCTCAGGGAGCAGAGTCAACGATGAAGATACTCCGCCTTGCTTTTCCTGTTGTCATCACTCTGGTCGCTGCGTTTGCGCCCTTTGCGCAGGCTTCCCT